>NZ_CAXSXW010000009.1:0-274434 GCF_964241505.1 Klebsiella sp. Q11 | reverse complement strand
CTGGGGGCGCTGACGCTGAACTACTTCGGCATCATCAGCTTCACCCTGCCGCAGGCGGCGGCCATCGGCATCATCGGCGGCGCGGACGGCCCGACGGCGATTTATCTGTCGGGCAAGCTGGCGCCGGAATTACTCGGGGCCATCGCGGTGGCGGCGTACTCGTATATGGCGCTGGTGCCGTTAATCCAGCCGCCGATTATGAAGGCGCTGACCAGCGAGAAGGAGCGGAAAATCCGCATGGTGCAGCTGCGCACGGTGAGTAAGCGGGAAAAAATCCTCTTTCCGGCGGTGCTGCTGCTGCTGGTGGCGCTGCTGCTGCCGGACGCGGCGCCGCTGCTGGGGATGTTCTGCTTCGGCAACCTGATGCGCGAGAGCGGGGTGGTGGAGCGCCTGAGCGACACGGTGCAGAACGGGCTGATAAATATCGTGACCATTTTCCTCGGGCTGTCGGTGGGGGCCAAGCTGGTGGCGGACAAGTTCCTGCAGCCGCAGACGCTGGGAATACTGGTGCTGGGGGTGATTGCGTTCTGCGTGGGGACGGCGGCGGGAGTGCTGATGGCGAAGCTGCTGAACCTGTGCAGCCGGAACAAAATCAACCCGCTGATTGGCTCGGCCGGGGTGTCGGCGGTGCCGATGGCGGCCAGGGTGTCAAACAAGGT
Source organism: Klebsiella sp. Q11 (assembly GCF_964241505.1). Classification (NCBI taxonomy): domain Bacteria; kingdom Pseudomonadati; phylum Pseudomonadota; class Gammaproteobacteria; order Enterobacterales; family Enterobacteriaceae; genus Klebsiella; species Klebsiella sp. Q11. The sequence goes on along the minus strand of NZ_CAXSXW010000009.1, from coordinate 273,775 downwards.
GGGTCTGGAGTCGGACGCGCAGAACTTTCTGCTGATGCACGCGATGGGTCCGAACGTGGCGGGGGTGATTGGCTCGGCGATTGCCGCCGGGGTGATGCTCAAGTACGTGCTGGCGATGTAAATCGTTACCTTTCCCGGAGGCGGCACGCTGTGCCTGTCCGGGCTACCGGATCGCAGACGGCTGTAAACCCGTAGCCCGGGTAAGGCGTCAGCCGCGACCCGGGGATTATCCCGAAGGCGGCGCTTAACGCGCCTTGTCCGGGCTACCAGACTGCACGGACCCGTAGACCGGTCAGCGCAGCGCCACCGGGAGATTTCCTATAAGGAGGCTTTGATGAATGAAACCATAACATTACGCCCCGAAAGCAGGGCATCGACAAAAGATGTCATTATCGATTACATGCTGGCATCAGTAGATGAAGTTGAACAACTGCAGCCCGCGCTTAACCTGTTAGCGCAACCATCAGTTGCCCGCGGAGGCTATGATTTTTTTGTCCATTGCTATGAGGCGGGTACGCAAAATAAAGCAGCTGAAACAGAACCGGCGCTACCTGATGCGGTATTTCGGGACTCCACGCCGTGGATGCAAAGAAGTGGGCTGCTGTGTGCCGCAGCGGGTCGCCTGAACGCCCTGGGCCAGCCGCTGACGCACAATCGTCTATGCGATCTGGCCGGTCAGTATTGCGCCAGCGTGGCGGATGCTGATGCCGAAACCCGCAGCGGTTTTTATACCGTACGCAGCATATCGCTGCCGGTTTACCGGCGGCTGCTGCGGGATAAGCATCCTTCTGGTATCTGTCTGCAGCAGGCGCTGCTGCACCTGCTGGCCTGGAAGAGCGATTCCCCCTGGGCCCGGCAGCAGGCTCAACGGTTGCTCTGGCAGGGCGGCGTTCTGGGGGATAAAGGCGAGTTTGCGCTCATGACGCTGGATGACGAGCTGCGGGAGCGCCAGTTTGCGTGGCCTGACCTGCAGTCGCTGCTGGCCATAACCGGGTTTCTGGCGACATTCCCGGCCGGGCCGCTATTTGCTGATTGAAAGGTGCTCCCCCGGCGGGGGAGCCTGTTAATTGGTTGCCGGATATTCCTGTACGGCGATATGCAGCGTGATTTTTTTATCGTCGCGCATAATCACCACCGGAATTTCCGAACCCGGACGAATCTCTGCGACCTGATCCATGGTTTCGAGGGCGGAAACGGCGGGCTTGTCGTTAACGGAAATAATCACGTCGTTGGCGCGGATACCCGCCTGGGCGGCCGGGCCTTCCGGCGCAACATCATTCACCACAATCCCCTGCAGCTGATCGATACCGCCGCCGCCCTGCGCATGCATCGGCGCAATTTCGCGGCCGCTGATCCCTATATAGCCGCGAATCACGCGGCCATCGCGGATCAGCTTATCCATAATCTTGGTTGCCAGCTGGAAGGGGATCGCAAAGCCGATGCCCTCCGGCGTTTCGCCGTCGTTGCTTTTATCAAATGACAGGGTGTTGATACCCATAAGCTCGCCCAGCGAGTTCACCAGCGCGCCGCCTGAGTTACCGTGGTTGATCGACGCGTCGGTCTGCAGGAAGTTCTGGCGCCCGGTGGGGTTCAGGCCGATACGGCCGGTGGCGCTGATAATGCCCTGGGTAATGGTTTGCCCGAGGTTGTACGGGTTGCCAATCGCCAGCACGACGTCACCGATATGCGGCACGCGTTTCGGATTAATCGGAATGACCGGCAGGCCGCCGCTGGCGTTGATTTTTAATACCGCCAGATCGGTGAGGGTATCGGAGCCGACCAGCAGCGCTTCAAAAACCCGGCCATCCTGCAGGGCAACAATAATCTGGTCGGCATCGTTGATAACGTGCTTATTGGTCAGGATATAGCCGCGCTGATCCATGATCACGCCGGAACCGAGCGTTAGCTGGTTATGGCTGGTGCTGTTGAGGGCGCGGTTATAAACGTTCACGACCGCTGGGGCGGCGCGGCGAACGGCGGAATTATAGCTGGCGGGGGATTCATCCGCGCTATCGTACTGCGTGGTCGGCGAAAGCTGCCACTGGCGCAGCGAAGGCATAACGGCCAGCAGCAGGCCGCCGACAATCAAACCGATAAGTATCGAACGTAAAAACTTTCCAGGCATGATGCAGATATCGTTGATGGATAGACAGGCGCAGCATAACACGTCTTGTCCGGACATCGCACTGCACGCGATGCCCGGAAGGCGAGTTAACGCAGCAGCAGATAGATGCTTTCGCTGCCGCGAATGACGTTCAGCGCAATCACCGTCGGTTTGCTTTCGAGCACTTTGCGCAGTTCGGCAATGGAGCGCACGCGCTCGCGGTTGAGGCCAATAATGATATCGTCTTTATGCAGGCCCGCCTGCGCGGCCGGGCTGCCTTTATCGACATTATCAATGACGATGCCTTTGGTTCCGTCTTTCATCTGACCGTCGCTTAACGATGCGCCCTGCAGGGCCGGTGCGATAAGCTCGGCGCTGGCGGAAGAAGAGGTGCTCTTGTCCAGAGTGACTTCCACTTCAACGGGTTTTCCTTCGCGCAAGAGTCCTAGCTTCACTTTGGTGCCCGGCTCGGTCGTGGCGATGCGTGAACGCAGTTCGGCGAAGCTGTTGAGCGGTTTACCGTTGAGGCTGACGATAACGTCACCAGATTTAATTCCCGCTTTGGCCGATCCGGAGTTTGGCAGCACCTCGCTGACGAACGCGCCGCGCTGGACGTCAAGGTTCATCGCTTTGGCGATATCCGCGCTCATTTCCATACCTTTAATACCCAGCAGGCCGCGTTTGATTTCACCAAACTGAATAAGCTGCTGGGAGAGGATTTTCGCCATATTGCTGGGGATCGCGAAGCCAATGCCGACGCTGCCGCCGCCCGGGGCCAGAATAGCGGTATTGATACCAATCAGCTCGCCGTTGAGGTTCAGCAGCGCGCCGCCGGAGTTGCCGCGGTTGATTGAGGCATCAGTCTGGATAAAGTTCTCCAGCCCCTCAAGGTTCAGGCCGCTGCGGCCAAGGGCTGAAATAATCCCTGAAGTGGCGGTCTGGCCCAGGCCAAACGGGTTACCGACGGCGACGGCGAAGTCGCCCACCCGCAGTTTATCGGAGTCGGCGATCGCGATTTGCGTCAGGTTGCTGGGTTTTTGCAGCTGCAGCAGGGCGATATCGCTCTGCTCGTCGCTGCCGACCAGTTTGGCATCGAACTCACGCCCGTCGTTGAGCTGGACGCTGATTTTCTGGGCCTGATTAATGACGTGATTATTGGTCAGCACGTAGCCTTTTGCAGCGTCAATAATGACCCCTGAGCCCAGGCCTTCAAAAGGCTGCGCCTGCTCTTGCGGCGCGTTGTCGCCAAAGTACTTCTTCAGCTCTTCCGGCATATTTTGCGCGGGTGACGCGGTACCCTCAACCTGTACGCTCACCACCGCCGGCAACACTTTCTCCAGCATCGGCGCGAGGCTTGGCAACGCGCCCTGGCCGGGAACCTGTGTCGGTAAAGACGCTGCTGCCGGAGGTAAGGCGGACAACGACAACCCAATGCTTAACGCTAACGCACTCAACAGCAAAGTCGGTTTATTCATTAGTTGCTGGCTCTCGTAACCTAAGGTGTATGGGAAACGTCCCGAATGGCCTGATGTTATTGAATTTTCGACCCGGTAACAACGTGGGCAATCGTTAAATTGTAGCTGGGATGGAAGGTGGAAACGGGCGCAGAGGGTGCGCCCGGAAAATATTTTTACTGTCGTTGCCGGTTTAGTCGCGCTTTACGCCGCCGCGCAGCAGACCGGATGCGCCTTCAGAGTAGTCGCGCGGCATCTGGACCGGGGCCTGATCGTTGCCCGCTTCGGACTCTTCCAGACGATTGCGGAACGGGTTGGCGTCCGCCATGCTGTCCGGCAGCAGGTTGTTGGAGCTTTTCGCCATATGCTGATACAGCTGGCGGTAATCATGCGCCATGTTATCCAGCAGCTCTGCGCTCCGGGCAAAATGGCTCACCAGCTCTTCGCGGTACTCTTCCAGCTCTGCTTTATTCTTTTCCAGTTCGAACTGCAGCGCCTGCTGTTGGCGTAATTTGCGATTGCCAAAACGCATCGCGACGGCGCCGATAATGATGCCGACAACTAGCCCAATTAGCGCGTATTCCCAGGTCATGAACATCTCCCGTTGTTTTGTGGTTCCGTAGGGTGGCTGTGAGGCTCTCCGCCTGCGCCCGATAGTGCCACTATAACCGCTAATTCCACAGAAGTGGAATCCTGGCGTATCATCACGTAGTGTAGAGCGGCCTTTTTTTCGTCAATCGTGAGCTACGGCATTACGGTTTTCAAGGAATAACAATTAGATCATGCAAAGCCTGTCCCCAACATCGCGTTACCTTTCCTCTCTCAAGGAGGGGAGCCATCAACCTGACGACGTCCAGCGAGAAGCGGTCAGCCGCCTCGATACGATTTATCAAGAACTGCAGAATAAACCTTCGGTCGCGCCGCAAACCGGCGGCGGTCTGCGGGCCAAATTTGGCAAACTGCTGGGCAAGCGCGAACCCGTTGCCGAAACGGCTGCCGTTCGCGGCCTCTATATGTGGGGCGGCGTCGGCAGAGGAAAAACCTGGTTGATGGATCTGTTCTATCAAAGTTTGCCGGGAGAACGTAAACAACGTCTGCACTTTCATCGCTTTATGCTGCGGGTTCATGAAGAGTTAACGTCGCTGCAGGGGCACAGCGATCCGCTGGAAATCGTCGCGGATCGCTTTAAAGCTGAAACCGATGTGCTCTGCTTCGATGAGTTTTTCGTTTCTGATATTACCGATGCAATGCTGCTGGGCGGCCTGATGAAAGCGCTGTTTGCCCGCGGCATAACCCTGGTGGCGACGTCGAATATTCCGCCTGACGAGCTGTACCGCAACGGCCTTCAGCGCGCTCGTTTCCTGCCCGCCATCGACGCCATTAAACAGCATTGCGATGTGATGAATGTCGACGCCGGTATTGATTACCGCCTGCGCACGCTAACCCAGGCGCATTTGTGGCTGTCGCCGCTGAACGCTGAGACGCAGCAGCAGATGGATAAACTGTGGCTGGCGCTGGCGGGGGCGAAGCGCGAGCAGATGCCAACGCTGGAGATCAACCATCGCCCGCTGCCGACGCTGGGCGTTGAGAACCAGACGCTGGCGGCTTCCTTCTCCACGCTGTGCGTGGATGCGCGTAGCCAGCACGACTATATTGCGCTCTCGCGTCTGTTTCATACCGTGATGCTCTTTGATGTGCCGGTGATGACCGGGCTGATGGAGAGCGAGGCGCGGCGCTTTATCGCCCTGGTCGATGAGTTCTATGAGCGCCACGTCAAGCTGGTGGTCAGCGCGGCGGTACCGCTGTATGAGATCTATCAGGGCGAGAGATTAAAATTCGAGTTCCAGCGCTGTTTATCGCGCCTGCAGGAGATGCAGAGCGAGGAGTATCTGAAGCGGGAACACCTGGCGGGGTAAAACCGGGGACAAATCACATAAAGGGGTCGATCTTTGACCCCGACTTCTCTATAATCTTGCGACCCCACGTTACGAGAAGGTTTTTTTCCCAAAACTTTCTATGTGCCGGCATAGGCTATTCGAAGGGGTAGGTTTGCTGGACAATGTCGTGTGAACCTCAACTGACTAAACGTTTGGGTGTTCACCAACGTGTAACTTATTTATTTGGGTAAGCTTTTAATGAAAACTTTTACAGCTAAACCAGAAACCGTAAAACGCGACTGGTATGTTGTTGACGCGACCGGTAAAACTCTGGGCCGTCTGGCTTCCGAACTGGCTCTGCGCCTGCGCGGCAAGCATAAAGCGGAATACACTCCGCACGTTGATACCGGTGATTACATCATCGTTCTGAACGCAGAAAAAGTTGCTGTAACCGGCAACAAGCGCGAAGACAAAATGTACTACCACCACACCGGCCACATCGGTGGTATCAAAGAAGCGACCTTTGAAGAGATGATTGCCCGCCGTCCTGAGCGTGTGATTGAAATCGCGGTTAAAGGCATGCTGCCAAAAGGCCCGCTGGGTCGTGCTATGTACCGTAAGCTGAAAGTTTACGCGGGTAACGAGCACAACCACGCGGCACAGCAACCGCAAGTTCTTGACATCTAATCGGGATTATAGGCAATGGCTGAAAATCAATACTACGGCACCGGTCGCCGCAAAAGTTCCGCAGCTCGCGTTTTCATCAAACCGGGCAACGGTAAAATCGTTATCAACCAGCGTTCTCTGGAACAGTACTTCGGTCGTGAAACTGCCCGCATGGTAGTTCGTCAGCCGCTGGAACTGGTCGACATGGTTGAGAAATTAGATCTGTACATCACCGTTAAAGGTGGTGGTATCTCTGGTCAGGCTGGTGCGATCCGTCACGGTATCACCCGCGCTCTGATGGAGTACGATGAGTCCCTGCGTGGCGAACTGCGTAAAGCTGGCTTCGTTACTCGTGATGCTCGTCAGGTTGAACGTAAGAAAGTCGGCCTGCGTAAAGCACGTCGTCGTCCGCAGTTCTCCAAACGTTAATTGTTTTCTGCTCACGCAGAACAATTTGCGAAAAAACCCGCTTCGGCGGGTTTTTTTATGGATAAATTTGCCATTTTCCCTCTACAAACGCCCCATTATTACCACTTTTTCAGCATTTCCAGAATCCCCTCACCACAACGTCTTCAAAATCTGGTAAACTATCATCCAATTTTCTGCCCAAATGCAGGTGATTGTTCATTTTTTGTTTGGATGACGAACGAAATGAAGTCACGCAAATGGGGTTTTTACATCTGGCTGGCCATGTGTGGTCGGCAGCAGTACAAAAATTCTGAATATACCTGGAGGTTTTCATGGCTGTCGCTGCCAACAAACGTTCGGTAATGACGCTGTTTTCTGGTCCTACTGACATCTATAGCCATCAGGTCCGCATCGTGCTGGCCGAAAAAGGTGTTAGTTTTGAGATAGAGCACGTGGAGAAGGACAACCCGCCTCAGGATCTGATTGACCTCAACCCGAATCAAAGCGTACCGACGCTTGTGGATCGTGAGCTCACTCTGTGGGAATCTCGCATCATTATGGAATACCTGGATGAGCGTTTCCCACATCCGCCGCTAATGCCGGTTTACCCGGTGGCGCGTGGGGAAAGCCGTCTGTACATGCACCGTATCGAAAAGGACTGGTATTCGTTGATGAATACCATTCAGACCGGTACCGCTGCGCAGGCTGATACTGCGCGTAAGCAGCTGCGTGAAGAACTGCAGGCGATTGCGCCAGTATTCACCCAGAAGCCCTACTTCCTGAGCGATGAGTTCAGCCTGGTAGACTGCTATCTGGCACCGCTGCTGTGGCGTCTGCCGGTTCTCGGCGTAGAGCTGGTCGGTGCTGGCGCGAAAGAGCTTAAAGGCTATATGACTCGCGTGTTTGAGCGCGACTCTTTCCTCGCTTCTTTAACTGAAGCCGAACGTGAAATGCGTCTCGGTCGGGGCTAAATGATGGATGTATCACAGCTGACGCCGCGTCGCCCGTACCTGTTACGAGCGTTCTATGAGTGGCTGCTGGATAACCAGCTGACTCCGCATCTGGTCGTTGACGTCACTCTGCCGGGCGTAATGGTCCCGATGGAGTACGCTCGCGATGGGCAAATTGTGCTCAATATTGCCCCACGTGCTGTCGGTAACCTCGAACTGGCCAACGACGAAGTGCGTTTTAACGCGCGCTTTGGCGGCGTGCCGCGCAATGTCTCCGTGCCGATGGCGGCCGTGCTGGCGGTTTACGCGCGCGAGAATGGTGCGGGAACCATGTTCGAACCAGAAGCGGCTTATGATGAAGATGTCACTAGCCTGAACGATGACGAAGAGCTGCCTGACAGCGAAACGGTCATGTCGGTGATCGATGGCGATAAGCCGGATAATCACGACGACGATCCCGACGATACGCCGCCTCCTCGCGGCGGCCGTCCGGCGCTGCGCGTCGTTAAATAATGTTTATCAGGCCCTTCGGGGCCTGGTTTACTTTCTGCCATTCACTGTGAATGCCGTAAAGCATCCCCGCTTTAATTCTCTATTTCATACTCTCCGATGCGGGGACGTGGCGTTGGTTTCAAACTCCGCTATAAACCTCATATTTCTACTACCCTCTGTGTAGGGCTCTTGGGTTGATTGTATTCCCCTTTCCACCCTCTTTTAACTGTATATCCGCTATCTGGTACGTCTTTAGTTAAGCTATTAAGCTGGGTTGCCGATGAGCGAAAGAGCTTGCTGAGTCTGTAATAAATCAGGGGGGCTGAAATTAAAATATAGCGCGGGAAATTTATGTGAATTTATTGAATTCATATAATTAATATTTTAGTGTTTGATATTAACTTATTTTCCTTGTAAATGACTGTTTAGAATAATGGTGTTTTATTGCCGCTCTGATGATAAAATATATCAATGTTATTTTTATCGGTTATGGTGGTTTTATAATTAAAGTCAATTAATATCCATGTTAAGGCGCAAAATCGTTGGGTTTTTGCTACGATTCATTCTTTTTGTTTTTGTTTTCGTGAATTCCAGAAAGGTATTTATATGGTTTAATTATTGATTAAGTTTCTCTACATTTAAAGTTAATTTTTCTAAGTGTATTTTATTGTACCCTTTAACGTATTATGCGTTTCGTATTTAAGACGCGCTCTTTCTTTTAAAATGCGTTTATTAGATATGTAAATATATTATACGTTAAGGATTGACTCATGAAAAAAACACTTCTGGCTGCCATTCTGGCAATGAGCGCGACTTCGGCTATTGCTGCTAATCCCACTGCTGTATTAAAAGTAAAGGGTACTTTAACAAACGCAGCATGCACACCCACTCTGGATAATGGCGGCGTGGTAGACTATGGTACGATTAACCTCGGTGAATTATCTTCCACAGCGGTTAATCAGCTGGGACAGAAAAATATCAACCTGACCATTAACTGTACTGCCGCAACCAAATTATCCTGGAATTTGATTGATGAGCGTAGCAGTTCTAATGCTAAATTAACCGTTGAAAATGCCACCGCTCTTGGTAACTCCGTTGATGACGATCGCGTGACTTACGGCGTGGGCAAAGCAGGTAACGTCAATATTGGTTCCTATGGCATGTTCGTAAAAGTGGATGGCGTAACCGCTGACGGCGAAGGTGTGACCACTATTAGCGCTGATTATTATGACTCAGGTGTTAAGTGGGTCAAGGGCTCCAGCGGTATCACCGCAGGCTCTTTCCGCGACTTTTCTGTTGCGGCCTTCGGTTCTGAAACACCGATTGCATTCAAAACCGCGACTTTCCCACTGGTAACGTCTCTGGCTATTCAAAACACCAGCACGCTGGCTATTACTGATGACACTGCGCTGGATGGTGAGCTAACTATCAACCTGCGCTATCTGTAATTGTTGATACTATAGGCTATTAATAAAATGGGAGCGACTATTTTGGGCTGCTCCCATTTTTATTGTCGTGGTTAACACGGGTGTGCATTATCCAGGGGGGTTGTTTTGCGTTTTTTTAATTATTCATCTGCCAAAATTATTATTTTTTCTATTTTCTCTTTTGTCTCACTCTCTGTTTTTTCTGAAGGGATGGTGCCGGAAACAAGTTTATTAGTCATTGATGAGGCGACTCACAGTGGCACAATGAACGTGAAAAATACGGATGCGCACCCCGCATTATTGTATACAACGATTGTTGATTTGCCGGATGAAAGTAAGGATTTAAAGCTGATACCTACGCAACCCGTGGTTCGCGTAGAACCCGGGCAAACGCAGCAAATCCGTTTTATTCTGCAGAATAATAAACCATTGGACGTCGAGCATTTTAAACGCGTGACGTTTGAAGGCATTCCGCCAAAAAGTGAAAATAAAAGAATTAAAATCGGCTTCAATATTCGTCAGGATTTACCCGTGCTGATTCGCCCCGCGGGCCTTCCCGTTGTGACTGATGCGTGGAAGTATCTGCAGTGGTCAGGCTCAGGAAATACTGCAAAAGTCGTCAATCCTGATAAGTATGTCGTTCGTCTGGCTCCTGAGATAGTTTTTCTTCCCTCTGGTACGAAGGGGCATATCAGTAAAAGTTACATCTTGCCGGGAGAAACGTTAAATATCACCGTTTCAAAAAATATTAATGGTGATAATAAAGTTCAATTCTATCCTGCTAGCCGCTATGGAGTTGAAGTACCTGGTTTTATTTCGGACCTGAATGCAAAATAAGAAGCGTCTATGTTAAAAAAACGCCGTCTTACTTCTCGCTCCTGTGCATCATTGTGTGGAATCTTGCCGCTGGCTGCGCTCTGTTCCGTTGATGTGCAAGCCAAAGAGATAACGTTTGATACCGAGATGATTCAGTCACGCGGATTGAATGTCAATCTCAACCGTTATTTTGCGCGTGCTCCGCGTTTTCTCCCCGGTACGCATTCCGTGCAGGTGAAGATTAACGGTAAGGATAAAGGAACCGTCGCGGCGCGTTTTGGCGAGGATGGTACGCTGTGCGTTGATCGTGATTTTATTGAGTTTTCCGGGTTAATGCCGGTCCCTCTGAAAAAGAATGAAGAGTGCCATGACATCGTCAATGACTACGCGCAGGCGGTAGTGAAAGCCCTGCCAGGCCAGGAAATGGTCGAACTGTATCTCCCGCCGGAGGCGCTGAACGGGATGAATGGTGATATCAAAAACTTTCAGCACGGCGGAATAGCTGGATTGCTCAACTATGATTTGTTCAGTACCCGCAGCGAATATGGCGGCAGCGATACCAATCTCTATTCTCAAGCCAGTCTGGAAGGTGGCATTAACATCAGCGACTGGTCGTTGCGTAGCCGCTATATCCTTACCGATGATAACGGCGATAAGAATGTTGAAAGTGTTTACACCTTTGCCGAGCACGTTTTTGATGCCTTGAAGATGACTGCGCAGGTCGGGGAGATCAATGCCAGCTCATATGTCCTGAGCGGAGCCCCGATCGCTGGCGTACAGCTAATGCCTACCCGTGCTTTGCAGGGCAGCGGAAGCGGCGTCAGCGTTTCAGGAATGGCGCGTAATGCTCAGGCCCGCGTGGAGGTGCGTCAGAGCGGACGACTTATCTACAGCACGCTGGTTCCGGCCGGACCGTTCACGCTTGATGATGTACCAATAGTGAGCAGTAATGTGGAACTGGAGGTGACGGTTATTGAATCCGATGGTTCAAGCAATCGCTTTATTGTTCCAGCCGCATCCGTCATGGCGCGAAAGCTTTCCCGACCGCAGGGCCTGGCCGCCTCTTTTGGTCAGATACGCGATATTAAAGGGGATTATGAAAATCCCTGGGTGCTTAACCTCTCTGACGGTTGGCGCATATTGCCTCGGCTGAATCTGCTGGCTTCTGGTGCGGCGGCGAAAAACTACCTTGGCGGCGGCGTCCATACTGAATATCTGTTGACCGATAACTGGAGTGCCTCTACCAGCGTGGCTGTAAGCCAGGAAAAATTCGGCGAGAAAAACAGCGGTGTGAAAACTGAGCTACAGAGTTCACTTAAGCTGGCTGAATCTTTAAGTGCGTCAGCGAGCGCGGCACATTTTACCCCCGGCTATCGTGAACTGACGGACGCGCTGAACGATGATTTTCAACCCTATAGCAATACGTATTCCACCAGTTTGGCCTGGTTTACGCCGCCTGGGGGGACATTTAGCGCTGGTTTTAACTACAGCCAAAGCAGAGGGGAGGGTAATGATTCCCGCTATCTGTTGCTTTCGTGGGGCAGGAACTTCGATCGAGCCACCGTTTCTGTCAACTGGCAGAGATCGATGGGGAACAAAGAGGGTAGCCAGGATGATGACATGCTCTACGTTAACCTGAGCATTCCGTTTGGCGGTTCGCAGCGCGTCAGTAGCTATATGCGTAAACAGGGCAACCGTAACAGCTACGGCGTACAGAACTCTGGCGCACTGTCACAGGATTCTTACTACTATATCTCCGTCGATCGGGACAGGGGAGAGAGTGAGAATAGCGTTAACGGTAACCTGAGCACTAACTTACATTACACTCGATTAGGCATTGGCGGCGGGCGCTCGGGTTCCCGCCACCGTAATTATAATGCCACGCTCTCAGGCGGGGTTGCGGCGCATAAAAGCGGCGTCACCTTCACGCCTTATACCATTCGGAATACGTTTGCCATTGCAAAACTGAGTGAATCGAAAGCTGGCGTTGAAATCAGTACTCCGCAGGGGACGGTCTGGACCGATTATTGGGGGCAGGCTGTTATCCCTGGGCTGAATGAGTGGCGTAATTCGCGCATTGAAATTGACGCGAATAAGCTGCCTGCGAGTATGACGCTGGCAAATGGAACAAAGTATGTGGCAGCTGCGCATGCTTCGGTGAGCGAAGTCGGTTTTAAAGTCCTGAATAACCGTCGGGTGATGATCCGCGTTAAGCGTGCGGATAACAGGGCGCTGGATAAGGGATTATCCATCGTTGATGAGAAAGGCAATTATATTGTCACCAGCGTGGATGACGGGCATGTTTTCCTTAATGAGGCTGAGCAGGTTTCGGCGCTGTATGCCATGGACGACGATAATAACCGACTGTGCAAAATTGATTACATCTTAAGCAACAAGAAGGATGAAGACGCATTTTACGAAGAGGTGGACGGCGTATGTCGATGAATCAGTGGGTAGGGATGCTGTTATCTGCGGGAATGTTGCTGTCAGGCGCCGTTCGTGCCGAAGAGTGCCAGATTACGCTCTCCCGGACAAAAATTGATTATAACCACATACGCCGTGATGACATTGTTTCCACTACCCAGAATTGGCACAAACTGTCTGAGTGGGAAGTGAATGTGAATGTTTCCTGTTCTGAAATGCATCAGATGGCGGTGCTGGTTCAGGGTTCTGCTGGCGAGAAAGGTCGCTTTTTGTTTGGCGCTCGCGGTGGGGTTGGGATTAAGGTTGAAAATATTACCGTTGATGGCAAGTCCTACAGCGCGGGAAAAACAGCGGACCAGCTGAACTTTACGCCGGAGAGCGGGACAACATCTCCTCTGTATGTGCGAAACAATGAGGCGGTGATCGCCGTAGAAAATAATGTCGTGCCGCTAGGGAAGCAGATGAGTTTTCGCGTGATGCTGTTCCCCGTGCTCAACGAGAGTATGTTCAGTGGAAATACCGATAACACAACAATTGAAGCGGATATCGCCTGGCGACTGCTCATCAAATAGCACTTAGCTAAACGCCGGACGATTTTCTCATCCGGCGTTTTGTTTTTTACACTTCCAGGTAGTTCAGGATGCCGTCAGCCGCCTTACGGCCTTCGGCAATCGCGGTGACCACCAGGTCAGAGCCGCGAACGATATCGCCACCGGCGAAGATTTTCGGGTTGCTGGTCTGGAAGGCGTTGTCGCTACCTTCCGGCGCAATCACGCGGCCCTGAGAATCGAGCTCGACGCTGTGCTTCGCCAGCCATTCCATGCTGTGTGGACGGAAACCAAATGCCATCACCACGGCATCGGCGGGCACCACATGCTCAGAACCGGCCACGATTTCCGCGCGGCGGCGGCCTTTTGCATCCGGCTGGCCCATCTCCGTACGCGCCATCTTCACGCCGCAGACTTTACCGTTGGCATTCACTTCAATGCCCAGCGGTTGAACGTTGAACTGGAATTCCACGCCTTCTTCACGCGCGTTTTTCACTTCGCGCTTCGATCCCGGCATGTTCTCCTCATCACGGCGATAGGCACAGATGACGTGGGTGGCGTTCTGGCGGATCGAGGTACGCACGCAGTCCATTGCGGTGTCGCCACCGCCGAGAACCACGACGCGCTTGCCTTCCATGCTAACGTACGGTTCATCCGCCGTTTCACCAAAGCCCATGATCTGTTTGGTATTGGCGATGAGGAACGGCAGCGCATCAAAGACCCCGCTGGCGTCTTCGTTTTCCAGCCCGCCGCGCATAGACTGATAGGTTCCGACGCCGAGGAACACCGCATCGTAATCTTTCAGCAGATCGTCGAGCTGTACATCGCGGCCCACTTCGATATTCAGTTTGAACTCGATGCCCATACCGGTAAAGATCTCGCGACGACGGGTCATCACCTCTTTCTCCAGCTTAAAGGCCGGAATACCAAAGGTCAGCAGGCCGCCGATCTCCGGATGGCGATCGAAGACCACCGCCTTCACGCCGTTACGGGTCAATACGTCGGCGCACGCCAGGCCCGCCGGGCCCGCGCCGATGATGGCGACGGTTTTACCGGTTTGTTTTACGCCGCTAAGGTCAGGACGCCAGCCCATTTCGAACGCTTTATCGTTGATATAGCGCTCAATGTTACCGATGGTTACCGCGCCGAACTCATCGTTCAGCGTGCAGGAACCTTCGCACAGGCGGTCCTGCGGGCAAACGCGCCCGCACACTTCCGGTAGGGTATTGGTCTGATGCGACAGCTCCGCCGCTTCAAAAATACGCCCTTCGTTGGCCAGCTTCAGCCAGTTCGGGATGTAGTTATGAACCGGGCACTTCCATTCGCAGTACGGGTTGCCGCAGGACAGACAGCGGTCTGCCTGCGCTTTAGCCTGGCCTTCTGAAAACGGCTCGTAAATTTCCACAAATTCAATTTTACGGATCTTCAGCGCTTTCTTTGGCGGATCAACTCGCTGTAAGTCGATAAATTGATAGACATTCTGACTCATCTTAACCCCTTACTGCGCCTGCACCCGCAGCTCAGCTGCGGAACGACTACGGTGACCCAACAGTGCTTTAACATCGCTGGACTTCGGTTTAACCAGCGCAAACTTCGCTGAGAAGGCCGGCCAGTTGGCCAGAATCTCTTCACCGCGCTGCGAACCGGTAAGCTGCACGTGCTCGGTAATTAAACCGCGCAGGTGCTCTTCATGGATGGCCAGAGAGTCAACGTCCAGCACTTCTACCAGTTCAGGGTTCACGCGTTTGCGGAAGTCGCCGTCTTCATCCAGAACGTAACCAAAGCCGCCGGTCATGCCTGCGCCAAAGTTGACGCCGGTTTTGCCCAGCACGCAGACGATACCGCCGGTCATGTATTCACAGCCATTGTCGCCAATGCCTTCGACGACGGTGATCGCACCGGAGTTACGTACCGCGAAACGCTCGCCTGCACGACCCGCAGCATACAGACGACCGCCGGTCGCACCGTAAAGACAGGTGTTGCCGATGATGCTGGCCTCATGGCTACGGAAGGCCGAGCCTACCGGAGGACGAATGGCGAGCAGGCCGCCGGCCATCCCTTTACCCACATAGTCGTTCGCGTCGCCGGTCAGATGCAGCTCAACGCCGCCGGCATTCCACACGCCGAAGCTCTGACCCGCGGTACCGCTAAAGTGGGCGATAATCGGATCGGCTGCCAGGCCCTGGTCACCGTGGGTCTGGGCGATATAGCCGGACAGCGATGCGCCAACGGAGCGGTCGGTGTTGCGGATATCGAACCAGAAAGTTTTGCTCTGCTTGCTGTCAACGTACGGTTTTGCCTGCTGCAGCAGCTGAGCATTGAGTACGCCATTGTCGAACGGCGGATTGTTCTCTGTGCAGTACAGCGCTTTGCCTGGATGCGGCTCCGCGGTTTCCAGCAGCTTGCTCAGATCCAGCTTCTGCTGTTTGGCGGTAAAACCGTCCAGCTCTTTCAGCAGGTCGGTACGGCCAATCAGATCCACCAGACGCTTCACGCCCAGCTGCGCCATCAGCTCGCGCGTTTCGCGGGCGATGAATTCAAAGTAGTTGGTGACCTTAAACGGCAGACCGTGATAGTGGTTCTTACGCAGTTTGTCATCCTGAGTCGCTACGCCGGTTGCGCAGTTGTTCAGGTGGCAAATACGCAGATATTTACAGCCCAGCGCGACCATCGGGCCGGTACCGAAGCCGAAGCTCTCAGCTCCGAGGATGGCCGCTTTGATGATATCAAGGCCGGTTTTCAGACCGCCGTCCACCTGCAGACGAATTTTGTGGCGCAGCCCGTTGGCAACCAGCGCCTGCTGGGTTTCCACCAGTCCCAGTTCCCACGGACAACCCGCATACTTCACAGAAGAGAGCGGGCTGGCGCCGGTGCCGCCGTCGTAGCCGGCAATGGTGATTAAATCCGCATAGGCTTTGGCTACGCCGGTGGCGATAGTCCCGACGCCCGGTTCAGAAACCAGCTTCACGGAGATCATCGCTTTCGGGTTAACCTGCTTCAGGTCGAAAATCAGCTGAGCCAGATCCTCGATAGAGTAAATATCGTGGTGCGGCGGCGGGGAGATCAGCGTTACGCCGGGTACGGAATAGCGCAGCTTGGCGATATAGGGGGTGACTTTATCACCCGGCAGCTGGCCGCCTTCGCCGGGCTTCGCGCCCTGAGCGACTTTAATCTGAATAACGTCGGCGTTAACCAGGTAAGCAGGGGTCACGCCGAAGCGGCCGGAGGCGACCTGCTTGATGCGCGAGACTTTATTGGTGCCGTAGCGCGCCGGGTCTTCGCCGCCTTCGCCGGAGTTGGAGTTACCGCCG
This sequence comes from Klebsiella sp. Q11, assembly GCF_964241505.1. Classification (NCBI taxonomy): domain Bacteria; kingdom Pseudomonadati; phylum Pseudomonadota; class Gammaproteobacteria; order Enterobacterales; family Enterobacteriaceae; genus Klebsiella; species Klebsiella sp. Q11. The sequence continues at coordinate 257,298 of NZ_CAXSXW010000009.1, read as the reverse complement.
ATGCTGTTCATGGCTTCCGCCAGCGCTTCGTGCGCTTCCGGGCTCAGCGCGCCGATAGACATCGCCGCGGTATCGAAGCGTTTAAACAGTTCGCTGGCCGGCTCAACGTCGTCCAGGTTCACCGTGGTTCCGTCCGGCGTTACGCACAGCAGATCGCGCAGCGTTGCCGCCGGGCGCTCGTTAACCAGCTTCGCGTACTGCTGGTAATCGCTGTATTCGCCGCTTTGTACGGCTTGTTGCAGCGTGCGCACCACGTCAGGGTTATAGGCGTGATATTCGCCGCCGTGGACGTATTTCAGCAGGCCGCCCTGATCCAGCGGTTTACGCGCCAGCCAGGCACGTTTCGACAGGTTCAGCAGATCCTGCTGGAAATCCTCGAAGCCCGCGCCGCCGATACGGCTGACGACGCCCTGGAAGCACAGGTCGGAGACTTCGCGATGCAGACCGACCGCCTCAAACAGCTTCGAGCAGCGATAGGAGGCAATGGTCGAAATCCCCATCTTCGACATGATCTTATACAGACCTTTGTTGATGCCGTTACGATAGTTCAGCATCACCGCGCGGTACGCTTTGTCGATGGCTTTGTTATCCACCAGCTTCGCCAGGGTTTCATAGGCGAGATACGGGTAGATAGCCGTCGCGCCGAAGCCGAGCAGCACGGCAAAGTGGTGCGGATCGCGGGCGCTGGCGGTTTCGACAATAATGTTGGCATCGCAGCGCAGGCTCTTATCGACCAGTCGGGTCTGGATCGCGCCTACCGCCATCGGAGCCGGTACCGGCAGACGGTTTTTGGCGATGTTGCGGTCAGAGAGCACCAGCAGAACGGTACCGCTGCGCACCATTTGTTCGGCTTTATCGCACAGCGCCTTCACGGTTTCAGCCAGCGTGGTTTCGGTGGCATCAAAAGTGATATCCAGGACGTCGGCGCGATAGTGCTCCTCTTCCATGGTGGTCAGCTGTTTAAAATCGGAGTACAGCAGAATCGGCGACTTGAAGCTCAGGCGGTGCGCCTGGCCTTCCGCTTCGCAGAAGACGTTCATTTCACGGCCGATGCTGGTGGCCAGCGACATGACGTGCGCTTCGCGCAGCGGGTCGATCGGCGGGTTGGTCACCTGCGCGAACTGCTGGCGGAAGTAATCGTAAATGATACGCGGCTGGCTGGAGAGCACGGCAAATGGGGTATCGTCGCCCATTGAGCCGACCGCTTCCTGGCCGTTTTCACCCAGTACGCGCAGGACGGAGTCCAGCTCTTCGGCGCTGTAGTTGAACTGTTTCTGGTAGCTGGCGAGGGTATCATCATCCAGCTGGCGGCTACCGACTTCTTCATCCGGCAGCTCTTCGAACGGCACCAGACGACGGACGTTTTTCGCCATCCACTCTTTATACGGGTGACGGCTTTTCAGATCGTTGTCGGTTTCCGCGGAGTGCAGAATACGCCCCTCGCGGGTATCGATAACCATCAGCTCGCCCGGGCCGACGCGGCCTTTTTCAACCACTTCATCCGGCTGGTAATCCCAGATACCGACTTCGGAGGCGCAGGTGATGAGCTTGTCTTTCGTGATCACATAGCGCGCCGGACGCAGGCCGTTACGGTCGAGGTTACAGGCGGCGAAACGACCATCGGACATTACGATGCCCGCCGGGCCGTCCCACGGCTCCATATGCATGGAGTTAAAGTCAAAGAACGAACGCAGCTCAGGATCCATATCCGGGTTGTTCTGCCAGGCTGGCGGAACCAGCAGGCGCATAGCGCGGATAATATCCATCCCGCCCGCCAGCAGCAGCTCCAGCATGTTATCCATTGAGCTTGAGTCAGAGCCGGTTTCATTGACGAACGGCGCGGCGTCGTGGAGATCCGGGATCAGCGGCGTCTGGAACTTATAGGTACGGGCGCGGGCCCACTGGCGGTTGCCGGTGATGGTGTTGATCTCGCCGTTGTGCGCCAGATAGCGGAACGGCTGCGCCAGCGGCCAGCGCGGCACGGTGTTGGTGGAAAAGCGCTGATGGAACAGGCAGATTGCCGACTCCAGGCGCAGGTCCGCGAGGTCCAGGTAGAAGCGCGGCAGATCCGCCGGCATACACAGACCTTTATAAATGTTGACCAGGTTCGACAGGCTGCAAACGTAGAAATCTTTATCTTCCTGCAGACGCTTCTCGATACGGCGACGCGCGATGAATAAACGGCGCTCCATATCGCGCGGACGCCAGCCAGCCGGGGCGTTCACAAAGATTTGTTCAATACGAGGCAGCGAGGAGAGGGCGATTTCACCGAGAACGCCTTCATTGGTCGGCACATCGCGCCAGCCGACGATAGACAGCGTTTCGCGTTGAAGTTCTTCTTCGACGATGCGGCGCGCCGCTTTGGCCAGTTCAGGATCCTTATTAAGGAACAGCATCCCAACGGCATAATTTTTGGCTAAACGCCAGCCGCGCTCTTCCGCAACAATTCGGAAGAAACGATCGGGTTTTTGTAGCAGCAAGCCACAACCGTCGCCGGTTTTTCCATCGGCAAGAATCGCGCCGCGGTGCTGCATTCGGGCCAGTGCGTGTATAGCGGTTCGCACTACCTTGTGGCTAGGTTCGCCTTCTATGTGGGCGATCAGGCCGAAACCACAGTTATCCCTCTCAAGGGATTTATCGTACAACATATCAGTGAACCTCCCCAGGCTCTACGGGACACCCTCCGATACCGATTGCGCACGGGCACAGAAAGAGCATGGCGACGGGGTTTACACCTCGCATTCGCCCTCTTTAAATCCTTTTCGCATCGGTACACAAGTTTGAGGACTTGCTGTTAAGAGGGAATCTCAATTACTGCATAAATATGATGAGCAGAGCACTCATCCAGAAAGCTTCCAGCGGATTCCCAACTTATCGGGAATCCACACATACGTCAAATGGCAATCTTATTTATACAAAAATGTGCTATACAACACCTAATTTAATGATTTTTAAGAAAATAATGGCATTTTAAATGCCAGGGAAACGTACCGGTCGTCATAATTGAGTGTGATCTGTCTCACTATATCGACGGCGAGACATTATCCTTCTGTGCTGAATTGTTTTTTCATTGCAGTTTTTTAAACTGGTTTTTGTTTGATTTGCGGTGACTAATACTGTTTTATGCCCTGGTAAAGATAATGGCAAATCAGCGGCTATATATAAGGAAAACTCATTACCATAAGGATGAATTAAATTGCAGTTATCTTGAGTGTTTATGCAATGAGATAGGCAGCCGCGTTGACGATTGATCCAGGTCATCGCCGTCGGTAGCTAAAAATGGCAGGCTTGGCCCCTTTCTTAAGGCCGGTCTATCAGATTATGCAGTTACAAAAATTAGTCAATATGTTTGGTGGGGATCTTATGCGCCGCTATGGTGAAAAGGTTCATAAACTGACGCTGCATGGTGGATTTAACTGCCCAAATCGCGATGGCACTATTGGTCGCGGCGGCTGTACGTTCTGTAATGTGGCCTCTTTTGCCGATGAAGAGCAGCAGCACCGCTCGATTGCGGAACAGCTGGCCCATCAGGCGCAGCGGGTGAATCGCGCAAAGCGCTATCTGGCCTATTTCCAGGCTTATACCAGCACTTTTGCCGAGGTGCAGGTGCTGCGCGCCATGTATCAGCAGGCGGTCAGCCAGGCGAATATTGTCGGGCTATGCGTAGGGACTCGCCCGGACTGCGTCCCCGGCGCGGTACTGGATCTGCTGACTGAATATCGGGAGCAGGGGTATGAAGTCTGGCTCGAGCTGGGTTTACAGACCGCGCATGATAAAACGCTGCACCGAATCAATCGCGGCCACGATTTTGCCTGCTATCAGCGAACCACCCGTCTGGCACGCGAACGCGGCCTCAAAGTGTGTAGCCACCTTATCGTGGGCCTGCCGGGCGAAGGGCAGCGCGAATGTCTGGAGACCTTAGCGCAGGTGGTAGAGACCGGCGTAGACGGCATTAAGCTGCATCCACTTCATATTGTGAAGGGCAGTATCATGGCCAGGGCGTGGCAGGCCGGCAGGTTAAACGGTATTGCGCTGGAAGCGTATACGGTCACTGCAGGAGAGATGATTCGCCATACTCCGCCAGACGTGATTTATCACCGTATCTCCGCCAGCGCCCGACGCCCGACGTTGCTGGCGCCGCTGTGGTGTGAGAACCGTTGGACCGGGATGGTTGAGCTGGATAAATATCTCAATGAATACGGCGTGCAGGGGTCAGCCATCGGGCGTTGCTGGATCTCTCCGGCTGCTGCCGAATAACGTCTTTTCCGGCTGACGGCTCTCCACCGTCAGGCGCGTAACTACAATCCTTCCCGCATTTTTGGCACAACTTACAGCGTCTTGCTCAGAATTGAGTATTATTGTGCGAAGTTGTCGCGAAGGAATCCCTTATGAAGCAAATCCGTATGCTGGCGCAGTATTATGTTGACCTGATGATGAAGCTGGGTCTGGTGCGCTTTTCAATGCTGCTGGCCTTTGCGCTGGTGGTGCTGGCGATCGTTGTGCAGATGGCCGTGACGATGGTGCTGCACGGCCAGGTGGAAAGTATTGATGTGATCCGCTCCATCTTCTTTGGTTTGCTGATTACCCCGTGGGCGGTCTATTTCCTGTCGGTGGTGGTTGAGCAGCTGGAAGAGTCCCGGCAGCGCCTCTCGAGGCTGGTGGAGAAACTGGAGGAGATGCGCGAACGCGATCTCAAGCTGAATGTGCAGCTTAAGGACAACATCGCCCAGCTTAATCAGGAAATCGGCGAACGTGAAAAGGCGGAAGCGGAACGTGAAACGACGCTTGAGCAGCTGAAAATTGAGATGAAAGAGCGTGAAGAGGCGCAAATTCAGCTGGAACAGCAATCCTCCTTCTTGCGCTCCTTCCTGGATGCCTCTCCGGACCTGGTTTTCTATCGTAATGAAGATAAAGAGTTTTCTGGCTGTAACCGAGCGATGGAACTGTTGACCGGTAAAAGTGAAAAGCAGCTTATTCATCTTAAGCCGCAGGATGTTTACAGCGAAGAGGTGGCGGAGAAAGTGCTGGAGACGGATGAGAAAGTCTTCCGCCATAACGTATCGCTCACCTACGAGCAGTGGCTGGATTATCCGGACGGGCGCAAGGCCTGCTTTGAAATCCGCAAAGTGCCTTATTATGACCGCGTCGGTAAGCGGCGCGGCCTGATGGGGTTTGGCCGCGATATTACGGAGCGTAAGCGCTATCAGGACGCGCTGGAGCGGGCCAGCCGTGATAAGACCACCTTTATCTCAACGATCAGCCACGAGCTGCGTACGCCGCTTAACGGCATCGTAGGCCTTAGCCGAATCCTTCTGGATACCGATCTTACCGATGAACAGGAAAGATACCTGAAAACCATCCACGTCTCAGCGGTAACGCTGGGTAATATCTTCAATGATATTATTGAGATGGATAAGATGGAGCGGCGTAAAATTCAGCTGGATAACCAGCCGGTGGACTTTACCGGCTTCCTGGCCGACCTGGAAAACCTCTCCGGCCTGCAGGCGCAGCAGAAAGGCCTGCATTTTGTGCTGGACCCCACGCTTCCGCTGCCGCATAAAGTGATCACCGACGGAACGCGTTTGCGCCAAATCTTGTGGAATCTTATTAGTAATGCCGTGAAATTTACTCCGCAAGGCGGGAATGTGAACGTCCGCGTGCGCTATGACGAAGGCGATATCCTGCACTTTGAAGTAGAAGATTCAGGGATTGGCATCCCTGAAGCGGAACAGGATAAAATTTTCGCCATGTATTACCAGGTGAAAGATAGCCAGGGCGGCAAGCCAGCGACGGGCACCGGCATCGGCCTCGCCGTATCGCGGCGCCTGGCGAGGAATATGGGCGGTGATATTTGCGTTACCAGCCTCCCGGGTAAAGGCGCGACTTTTACGCTTACCGTACACGCTCCGGCCGTAGCTGAAGAGGTCGAGGACACGCTGGCAGAAGATGAAATGCCATTACCTGCGCTGAACGTGCTGCTGGTGGAAGATATTGAGCTCAACGTGATCGTGGCGCGCTCGGTACTGGAGAAGCTGGGCAACAGCGTGGATGTGGCGATGACCGGCAAGGCTGCGCTGGAGATGTTTGTACCCGGCGAGTACGATCTGGTTCTGCTTGATATTCAGCTGCCGGATATGACTGGACTCGATATTTCTCGTCAGCTGAAACAACGCTTTGCCGCCGATGAGCTCCCGCCGCTGGTGGCGCTTACCGCTAACGTGCTGAAGAACAAGAATGAGTATCTGGATGCGGGAATGGATGATGTTCTTAGTAAGCCATTATCGGTTCCGGCATTAACCGCGATTATCAAAAAATTCTGGGATGCGCCGGAAGAAGAGGAGAATGCAATGCCATCTGTAGATAGCAGTAAATCGGCTTCTGTACTGGATATTCCGATGCTTGAGCAGTATATCGAACTGGTAGGGCCGAAGCTGATTAATGACGGTCTGGCCGTTTTTGAAAGAATGATGCCGGGCTACCTGGCAGTCCTGGAATCCAATTTAACCGCTCGCGACCAGAAAGGCATTGTCGATGAGGGGCATAAGATTAAAGGGGCTGCGGGCTCAATCGGTTTGCGCCATATCCAGCAGTTAGGGCAGCAGATTCAAACGCCGGATTTACCTGCGTGGTCGGATAACGTGGGTGAATGGGTTGAAGAGATGAAATCAGAGTGGCAAAACGATGTCGCGGTGCTGAAAGCGTGGGTCGCGGCGGCAGATAAAAAATGACCCCGGATAAACCGGGGTGCGCGAATACTGCGCCAACACCAGGGAACTGGTCGTTACGCCAGAATCATTTGAGTGATTTTTTTACACGGCGCAACCTGAGGATTTGGCTTACTCGCTCATTAAGATAGCAAACCTTAAATAGTTTGTTACATGAAACAGTAAAATATGTGAAGCATAGCGAGTAATTCAAAATTTTTGACTGCTTTCATAAACTTGTACTAAGGGGCTGATGTGATGAAGAAAATTGGTGTGGTGCTGAGCGGCTGCGGCGTTTATGACGGAAGTGAAATTCATGAAGCCGTCATTACTCTGCTGGCAATAGCCCGCAGCGGCGCTCAGGCCATCTGCTATGCGCCAGATAAAGTGCAAACCGATGTTATCAATCACCTGACCGGTGAAGCGCAGGCGGAAAGCCGTAATGTGCTCGTGGAAGCGGCGCGTATCGCACGCGGAGAGATTCAGCCTTTGGCCAATGCCCGAGCGGATGCGCTGGATGCGCTGATCGTCCCCGGCGGTTTTGGTGCAGCAAAGAACCTCAGCAGCTTTGCTTCACAGGGGAGCGAATGTGAAGTCGATCGCGATCTCAAGGCGCTGGCGCTGGCGATGCATCAGGCGGGTAAACCGTTGGGCTTTATCTGTATCGCTCCGGCACTGTTGCCGAAAATATTTGCTATACCGCTACGCGTGACCATTGGTACCGATCTTGATACTGCCGACGCGGTTGAAGAGATGGGGGCTGAACACGTGCCTTGCCCGGTCGACGATATTGTGGTGGATGAAGACAACAAAGTGGTGACGACCCCCGCGTATATGCTGGCGCAGAACATCGCCGAAGCGGCGAGCGGCATTGAAAAACTGGTCTCTCGCGTATTGGTTCTGACGGCATGACATTTCGCTTTTCGCCGTTGCGGTTAATTAAGCGCTTTGTGCTGAGGCTATTGTTGGCTTGTGCGGTGCTCTGGGGCGGCGGGATTGCCCTGTTTAGCTTCGTACCTGTTCCTTTTTCGGCGGTGATGCTGGAGCGACAGGTCGGCGCCTGGCTTTCAGGGGATTTTCATTACCTCGCCCATTCCGACTGGGTGGACATGGATGAAATTTCGCCGTGGATGGGGCTGGCGGTTATTGCCGCAGAAGATCAGAAATTCCCGGAACACTGGGGATTTGACGTCACGGCCATTGAGAAGGCGCTGGCGCATAATGAACGCAATGAGAACCGCATTCGCGGCGCCTCAACCCTGTCGCAACAGACGGCAAAAAACCTGTTTCTGTGGGACGGCCGCAGCTGGCTGAGAAAAGGGCTGGAGGCGGGACTGACCGTCGGCATTGAGACGGTATGGAGTAAAAAGCGGATCCTCACGGTCTATCTCAATATTGCTGAATTTGGTGAGGGGACGTTTGGCGTTGAAGCCGCGTCGCAGCGCTATTTTCACAAACCGGCTAGTAAACTGACGGCTTCCGAAGCCGCGCTGCTCGCTGCGGTGCTGCCTAACCCAATACGCTTCCGCGCCGATGCGCCATCGGGTTATGTTCGCAGCCGTCAGGCGTGGATCCTGCGCCAGATGAGGCAGTTAGGTGGGGAAGGGTTTATGCAGGCGAATAAGCTGCATTGATGATTTCACAACCGGTAACCCGGAAGGCACGCTGCCACCGGGGAATGAAAGCTAATCCTCATCAAACCCGGCGTTGAACAGCGCGATAACCGCTGCCAGCGCCTCCACTTCCTGTGGGCCGTTGGCTTCAATCTCGATCTGACGCCCTTTAGCTGAATCGAGCATCAGCAGCGCAATCACGCTATTTGCTTCCGCTTCGGTACCTTCATCATTACGCAGCAGCACCTCGGCATCATAGTTCTGCATTAATTCAAACAGCTTCATCGCCGGGCGAGCGTGCATGCCCAGCTTATTGGTGATTTCAACGGTTTGCTTAACGGTCATGATTTGCGTTTTTCCAGCGTCCGATGACGAGACTGCACGTTCTTACCGCGCGAGCGGAAGTAGTCAGCCAGCTGTTCGGCGATGTAAACCGAACGGTGTTTACCACCGGTACAACCAATGGCCACCGTCAAATAGCTGCGGTTATTGGTCTCCAGCATAGGTAACCATAGCTCAAGATAGCTGCGGGTCTGGTAGATAAAATTGTGAACTTCCGTGTGCCGGTCGAGGAAGGCGGCAACGGGCTTATCGAGGCCGGTCATGGGACGAAGCTTCGGATCCCAGTGCGGGTTCGGCAGAAAGCGCACGTCAAAAACGTAGTCGGCATCGATAGGTATACCGTGCTTAAAGCCAAAGGATTCAAACACCATCGTCAGTTCGCGCTCGCGTTTGCCTAATAAACGCGTGCGCAGCATTTCTGCCAGCTCATGCACCGACATTTCTGAGGTATCGACGATCAGGTCGGCGCGGGAACGCAGAGGCTCCAGCAGGTCGCTCTCTTCATCGATGGCGCTTTCCAGCGACAGGTTTTTACTGGACAGAGGATGTAAACGACGCGTGTCGCTGTAGCGGCGAATCAGGGTGTTACGATCGGCATCCAGGAACAGCAGCTGAGGTGAAAATTCTGCGGGCAGATTTTTCATCGCCTGCTCGAAGATTTCCGGCGACTCGGGCATGTTACGCACGTCAATGCTGACGGCTGCCGAGATGTTTCTGTCGGCGAGCGAGCGCGCCAGCTCGGGCAACAGCACAACCGGCAGGTTATCGACGCAGTAAAAACCCATATCTTCCAGCGCTCGCAGGGCGACGGATTTCCCCGACCCTGAACGGCCGCTGACGATCATCAGTACCATGTACCGTTTCTCCTCAGTACGAAAAAGAGTAAGGTGCGACTTCCGTTACGCCTCATTATTACTTCCCGCTTCAGTAATGATTTCATACAGCTCTTCATCACTTTGCGCAGCGCGCAGGCGGCGGCAAATAGTTTTATCTGCCAGACGTTTCGCCACCAGCGAGAGCGTATGCAGATGCGTTTTAGTTTGATCGGCCGGGACAAGAAGGGCAAACAGCAGATCGACGGGTTGATTGTCGATAGCATCGAAGGCAATTGGGGTTTCCAACTGAACAAAAACGCCCACGGCCCGCAGCGTATCCTCTTCGAGTTTACCGTGTGGGATCGCAATACCGTTGCCAATCCCGGTACTGCCCATTTTCTCACGGGTGAGGATCGCCTCGAAGACGATCTGGGGCGGTAAGCCTAACTGCTTTGCCGCCAGCTCGCTGATGATTTCCAGCGCGCGTTTTTTGCTCTGGCAGTGAACCTGGCTACGGGTACATTCCTGGTTAAGGACATTGCTCAGTTGTAGAGCCGAATCGTTATTTATCATAATTTCACCTGAGCTCTCCTGGCCAACCGCCTGCGGGCGGTTGGCGTAGGCTATTGCCCGGACAATTAGTGTTGTTTCAGTTTATCTTTATGTTTTGTTAGCTGTCTTGCCAGCTTATCGATAAGACCATCGATCGCAGCATACATATCCTGCCCTTCCGCACTGGCATGGATTTCACCACCGTTGACATGCAGATTGGCGTCCGCTATTTGCGTCACCTTCTCCACTTTTAACACAATGTAGACCTGGTTGATCCTGTCGAAAAACTGCTCCAGTTTGCTGAACTTCGCGGTAACGAAATCGCGCATCGCGGGGGTTATTTCAACGTTGTGTCCTGTAATGTTGAGCTGCATAGTGTCTTCCTTATCGGTTGGGTCAAACCAGCTGCTTACGCTGATTTGACGGCGGAATGGATAAAGACTCTCGGTACTTAGCAACGGTTCGCCGCGCCACCATAATACCCTGATCGGATAGCAGGGTGGTGAGCTTACTGTCACTCAATGGTTTCGCGGGGTTTTCCGCGGCGATTAATTTCTTCACCAGCGCACGAATGGCCGTCGACGATGCTTCGCCGCCGCCTTCGGTGTTCACATGGCTGGAGAAGAAATACTTCAGCTCAAAAATACCGCGCGGACTGTGCAGGTATTTTTGCGTAGTAACGCGTGAAATGGTGGATTCATGCATTTCGACGGCCTGAGCGATGTCCGCCAGCACCATCGGTTTCATAAACTCTTCACCTTGTTCAAAAAAAGCCTGCTGCTGTTCGACAATGCAGCGGCTGACGCGCAGAAGGGTGTCGTTGCGGCTCTCGAGGCTCTTGATAAGCCAGCGCGCTTCCTGCAGGTTGCTGCGGATAAACTGGCCGTCAGCGTCATTGCGCGTACTGTTACCCATGGCGGCATAGTGCTGGTTGATCTTCAGGCGCGGAAGGCTATCTGAATTGAGCTCAACGACCCAACGATCGTTCACTTTACGCACCAGAACGTCAGGAATGACATATTCTGGCTCGCCAGTCTGGATCGACTGGCCCGGGCGCGGATCCAGCGATTGGATCAGATTTACCGCTTCCTTTAGCACGTCTTCTTTGAGGCGGGTCACGCGCATCAGGCTACGGAAGTCGTGATTGGCAAGCAGATCAAGGTGTTCGCTGATGATCAGGCGAGCTTCATCAATCCACGGCGTCTCTTTGGCAAACTGTGAAAGCTGAACCAGCAGGCAATCGCGTAAATCTTTTGCCGCTACGCCGACGGGATCGAAACGCTGAATGCGCTTGAGAACCGCTTCTACTTCTTCAAGCCCGATTTCATCATCGCCAATACTTTCCACGATGTCTTCGACAGGAACGGTCAGGTAGCCAGTATCATCAACGGCATCGACGATAGAGGTCGCGATCGCGCGATCGGTATCGGTGAAGGGCGTCAGTTCAACCTGCCACATCAGATAATCCTGCAGGCTTTGCGTGGTCTCGCCCTGGTAGACGGGCAGTTCATCATCCTGGTAATCAACGCCGTTGCCTGACGGCGTTCCGGCGGTGTAAATCTCATCCCAGCTGGCATCAAGCGGCAGCTCTTCGGGCATGTCTTTCTGCTCAAGGGCATCGACGGTATCCAGAGACTCACGATCTTCGGCCTCTTTGGTTTCTACCTCATCGTGAAGATCGGTTTGCTCCAGCAACGGGTTGCTGTCCAGCGCCTGCTGGAGTTCTTGCTGGAGTTCTAACGTGGACAGCTGCAGTAGACGAATCGCCTGCTGCAGTTGTGGCGTCATGGCAAGCTGTTGGCTTAGCCTTAATTGCAAACCTTGCTTCATATTCAGGGCCAATATCTCCGGCTAAAACGTCTGTAACCTCTACCCTATCAGAGTCTGAAGTCTTCCCCAAGATACACGCGCTTAACCTGCTCGTCTTCAAGGATTTGCTGTGGCGTACCGTGAGCTATCAGGTGGCCCTGGCTGACGATATAAGCACGCTCACACACGGCCAGCGTTTCCCGGACGTTATGGTCGGTTATCAGGACGCCAAGACCGCTGTCGCGCAGGTGTTCAATAATGCGTTTGATATCAATGACGGAGATGGGGTCCACGCCGGCGAAGGGTTCATCCAGCAGGATAAATTTCGGGTTAGCGGCCAGCGCGCGGGCGATCTCGACGCGGCGGCGTTCACCACCGGAGAGCGCCTGGCCGAGGCTATCGCGCAGATGCTCAATGTGAAACTCCTCCATCAGCTCTTTCGCCCGGTCTTCACGCTGCTCGTTGCTCAGGTCGTCGCGAATCTGCAGTACCGCCATCAGGTTATCGTAAACGCTCAGGCGGCGGAATATGGAGGCCTCCTGCGGCAAATAGCCGATTCCGCGACGCGCGCGCGCGTGCAGGGGCAGCAGGCTGATATCTTCATCATCGATGATAATGTTGCCGGCGTCGCGCGGTACGATACCAACGACCATATAGAACGTGGTGGTTTTACCGGCACCGTTCGGACCGAGCAGACCAACAATCTCGCCCGAATTCACGGTCAGGCTGACGTCTTCTACAACGCGGCGGCCTTTATAGGCTTTAGCAAGATTCTTTGCAGTTAATGTTGCCATAACGAATTACTTACCCTTCTTTGACTGATCGCTACCCTTGTCCTGCAGCTGCGAAGGAACCAGAACCGTGGTCACGCGCCCGCCTTTATTGCTGAAGGCCTGCATTTTTTGCTCTTTCACCAGGTAAGTGATTTTGTCGCCCTGGATATTGCTATCGATCTGTTCCAGATGCGCATTGCCGGTCAGGACGACAAAGTCGTTTTGCAGTTCATAATGCATTTTCGACGCGCGGCCTTTTACCGGCTTACCGTTGTCCTGCATCTGGTAGAAGGTGGCCGGGTTACCGTAGCCATCAATAACCTCTTTGCCTTTCTCTCCACCCGGACGGGTCACAACAACTTTGTCGGCGTTGATTTTGATCGTTCCCTGAGTGACGACAACATTCCCCGTAAAGGTGACGACGTTGCCCTGCATATCCAGCGACTGCTGATCGGATTCAATGTGAATCGGCTGATCGGTATCACCTGTCTTTGCCTGTGCCGACAGGCTGGCGGCCAGTAAGGCGCTGGCGAGCGCAATCTTAAGGCTGAGTTTGTTTGTTCTGAATTTCATATGAGGTTCTAACCTTTTCAATCAGCTCGGCATTTTTACTGCGCAGGTTCCCGCGCATTTTCAGGCCGCTGGAATTAAATGTTGTTCCGTACAACGTCACCATGTCATCGGAGGTAACATCCTGCGTCACCAGGTTTATCTGGGCGTTATCCGTCGTAATTTTGCGCAGTTGAGAATCCGCCGTCAGCGCATTTACCTCAACGTGCCCGTAAAGATACAGCATGCGGTCATTCGTCAACTTAGCTTTATCCGCTTTGATAGACCAGGTTGGTACTTTATTGGTATCAAAGGTGGTCATCACCGGTTTTGTGAACCACGAGAGCTGCTGTTCGGAAAAATACTCCACGTGTTCCGCGATGAGCCGGTAGTTAAGCGCCCCTTCGGGACTATACACGACGGTATCAGTATGCTCGCTGGTATACGTTGGATCGTCAGGATTGATCGCTTGCTGGGTGGTATCGTCCGTACTCGCCAGGTTCAGGCCGATCAGGATCAGCGCGACCAGCGACAGTAAAATGATAACCCAACGTCTGGTTTTACTCATATAGATTGCCCTTTGGCCTCATCCAGCTTGCCCTGCGCCAATAGTAGCAAATCGCACACTTCGCGTACCGCTCCGCGACCCCCGTTGATACGAGTAACGTAATCCGCGCGCGGGAGCAGCAGCGGATGCGCATCGGCTACCGCTATGCTTAAACCCACTTCAGCCATCACCGGCCAGTCGATCAGATCGTCGCCAATATAAGCGACTTCATCCGCGCTAACGGCCAGTTTATTGAGTAGTTCACGAAACGCCAGCAGCTTATCCGACTGCCCCTGGTAGAGATGCGTAATGCCCAGCGTTTGGCAGCGATCTTCCACCAGTTTAGCGTTTCGCCCGGTAATTATCGCCACTTCAATATCTGAAGTCAGGGCGCAGCGGATACCGTAGCCGTCGCGCACGTTAAACGCCTTCAGCTCTTCGCCGTTGTTACCCATATAGATAAGACCGTCGGACAAAACGCCGTCTACATCAAGTATCAATAAACGGATCTTCGCCGCCCGGTCAAGAAAGTCCTGGCTTACCGGCCCGTAGCAGGTCGCTATCAGGGCATCAGCATTATTCATTATTTTTTCCTTACTTACACTACGCCCGCGCGCAGGAGATCGTGCATATGTATCACACCTACCAGACGGTCGCCATCAGCAACCAGCACGCAGGTGATATGACGGGACTGCATCAGGTTCAGCGCATCAACGGCCAGCGTGCCGGGACGGATGCGGATTCCGCCTCGCGTCATCACTTCGGCAATACTGGCGTTACGCATATCAATGCCGGTATCAAATACGCGGCGCAGATCGCCATCGGTGAAGATGCCGATGATATTCATTTCATCATCGCAAATGGCGGTCATGCCTAAATTTTTGCGCGTGATTTCCAGCAACGCATCGCGGAGCGTGGCCTCCAGGCCAACGTGCGGAATTTCATCGCCGGTGTGCATGATATCATTGACCCGCAGCAGTAGCTTACGACCCAGAGCGCCGCCAGGGTGCGATAGCGCAAAATCTTCAGCGGTAAAACCGCGGGCTTCCAGCAGCGCTACGGCAAGGGCATCGCCCATGACCAGCGCGGCGGTGGTGCTTGACGTGGGGGCCAGCCCTAACGGGCAGGCCTCTTTGGGCACCTTCACGCACAGATGAATATCCGCCGCGCGCGCCATGCTGCTTTCCGGTCGGCTGGTGATACAAATCAGCGCCACCTGCTGGCGCTTAAGCACCGGAATCAGGGCGAGGATTTCATTTGACTCGCCCGAGTTGGATAGCGCGATCACCACGTCGCATGGAGTTACCATGCCTAAATCGCCGTGCGCGGCTTCACCGGGATGAACGAAGAAAGATGACGTTCCGGTACTGGCGAAAGTGGCTGCCATTTTTCGCCCGATATGGCCGGATTTCCCCATTCCCATCACCACAACTTTACCGGTACAGCGGAAAATGGTCTCACAGGCACGGGTAAAATCTTCATTAATGTATTGATCGAGCTGGGCCAGACCTTCACGTTCAATGTCCAGAACCTCGCGGCCTGCCCGTTGAAAGTCAAAATCCGCTGGCAAATCTATTTGCGACATAATGTTATCCCGAATCATTCAACGAAGAGCGGCGCTGTCCAGTACAGCATCGCTAACCAAAGCACAAAACCACCCAGCAGCAGGGCACCGGCAAGGCGACCGGGCTGCTGCTTACGGCGCCAGCACAGCGCGGCGAAGATCAGGCTGACCAGCAGCATGACGCCATAATCGCGGGTAAAGGCCTCGGCGGCAAAAGTGCCTGGCGCAATCAGCGCGGGGAGCCCGAGGACCAGTACAATATTAAGAATATTAGCGCCAATGATATTGCCGATAGCGATGTCATTTTCGCCTTTTCGCGCTCCGGCGATGGCCGTGGCCAGTTCGGGCAGGCTGGTGCCGATAGCGACGACCGTTAAGCCGACGGTCAGTTCGCTGATAGCAAAAAAGTTTGCCAGCACCGTGGCGTTATCGACCACCATCCGCGTAGCCATCGGCATCACAATCATCGCGACGCCCAACCAGAGCAGCGCGACGGGAAGCGAGCCTTCTCGCGGCAGCTCCGCCAGCTGTTCACGGGTCAGGCTGTCGTTACCCTGGCGTTCCGCAAGGCGGGCAATTTTAAGGGTAAACAGCAGCCACAGTATGGCCAGCGCCAGCAAAAAAAGGCCGTCTATCCGCGTAAGCTGGCCGTCGTACAGCACAAAACCTGCCAGTAAACTGACCAGCAACATTAACGGCAATTCGCGGCGCAGGATATCAGAATGCACGGTAAAAGGTTGAAACAGCGCGGTGAGGCCGAGGATCAGCAGGATATTGGTGATATTCGATCCGAGAGCGGTGCCGATCGCCAGATCGGTTTGCCCATGCAGGGAAGCGGCGGCGGAAACAATCACTTCCGGCAAACTGGTACCGATGCTGACTACCGTCATGCCAATAATCAGGGGAGGGATCCCCAGCATACGGCAGAGTATTGAAGCGGCGTAGACCAGACGATCGGCGCTGTAGACAACCAGCAATAAACCAATAATTAACAGAGCCGTCGCTAAGAGCATCTAAAGTCCTTTCTTCAGGTATAATCGTCGCCTCGCTGGCCGTCCGTAGGCAGCGTAACGAATTCTTAATTTTGACTTTATGTGTGCCAAAAGTAAAACAAATGCCAGCTTTCGCTAACCCGGGCGGGTAAGATTCTGTAAAAATGTTGGGTTTGTGGTGAAAGAAAGCGCCATGCTTAGCCCGACGGGTGTCTAGTAAGGATGATTTTATGAGCCAGAGTTCGGCGAATCTAGTCGAAGTGCGCGGTATTCGCTTCTCGAGGGGCGATCGCGTGATCTTCGATGATATCTCGCTATCGGTACCCCGCGGCAAGATCACCGCGATAATGGGGCCATCAGGGATCGGCAAAACCACCCTGTTACGTCTCATCGGCGGTCAAATCCCGCCCGATAAAGGCGAGATCCTGTTTGATGGTGAAAACGTACCGCAGATGTCGCGTTCGCGCCTGTATACCGTCCGCAAGCGCATGAGCATGCTGTTTCAGTCCGGCGCGCTGTTCACCGATCTGAATGTGTTCGATAACGTCGCTTATCCGCTGCGCGAGCATACGCGTTTGCCGGAAGCGCTGCTGCACACCACGGTGATGATGAAGCTGGAAGCCGTTGGGCTACGCGGAGCCGCGAAGCTGATGCCTTCTGAGCTTTCCGGCGGCATGGCGCGCCGTGCCGCCCTGGCGAGGGCGATTGCGCTCGAACCTGATTTAATCATGTTCGATGAGCCCTTTGTCGGGCAGGACCCCATTACGATGGGGGTGCTGGTGAAGCTGATTTCTGAACTCAATAGCACCCTGGGTGTCACCTGTATCGTGGTTTCGCATGATGTGCCGGAGGTGCTCAGCATCGCGGACTTTGCATATATCGTGGCGGACAAAAAGGTCGTAGCGCATGGGAGCGCGCAGTCGCTGCGTGAAAATGCCGACCCTCGGGTCCGTCAGTTCATTGATGGTATCGCCGACGGCCCGGTGCCGTTCCGCTATCCGGCGGGGGATTATCATCATGATTTATTGGGCAAAGGGAGTTAAGCGACTCATGTTGTTAAATGCGCTAGCCGCGCTTGGGCATCGCGGTATAAAAACTATCGCGACGTTCGGGCGTGCTGGATTAATGCTCTTCAACGCGGTTGTGGGCAAGCCTGAGTTTCGCAAGCATGCGCCGCTGCTGGTGCGTCAGCTATACAACGTTGGCGTGCTATCGATGCTGATCATCATTGTATCGGGGCTGTTTATCGGTATGGTGCTGGGTCTGCAGGGCTATCTGGTGTTGACCACCTATAGCGCCGAAACCAGTCTGGGCATGCTGGTGGCGCTGTCGCTGCTGCGTGAGCTGGGGCCGGTGGTCGCCGCGCTGCTGTTTGCCGGGCGTGCCGGCTCGGCGCTGACTGCTGAAATTGGCCTGATGCGCGCAACGGAACAGCTCTCCAGTATGGAGATGATGGCGGTCGACCCGCTTCGCCGCGTGATCTCTCCGCGTTTCTGGGCGGGGGTGATTTCACTGCCGTTGTTAACGATTATTTTTGTGGCGGTCGGCGTATGGGGCGGCTCGCTGGTTGGTGTCAGCTGGAAGGGCATCGATGGCGGCTTCTTCTGGAGCGCGATGCAAAATGCCGTTGACTGGCGGATGGATCTGGTTAACTGCCTGATTAAGAGCCTGGTTTTCGCCATTACGGTAACATGGATCGCGTTATTTAACGGTTATGACGCTATCCCCACTTCCGCCGGGATTAGCCGGGCGACGACGCGTACCGTGGTGCATGCGTCGCTGGCGGTTCTGGGGCTGGATTTTGTGCTGACTGCGCTGATGTTTGGGAATTGAGTTCATGCAAACGAGAAAAAATGAAATCTGGGTAGGGGTGTTTTTACTGGTTGCGCTGCTGGCCGCGCTGTTTGTCTGCCTGAAGGCGGCAAACGTAACCTCTTTACGTACCGAACCGACTTATCGGCTCTATGCCACTTTTGACAATATCGGCGGTCTCAAAGCGCGCTCTCCGGTGCGGATTGGCGGCGTTGTCGTTGGACGTGTGGCGGATATTACGCTCGATCCTAAGACCTACCTGCCTCGCGTCGCGCTCGATATTGATGAGCGCTACAACCATATTCCGGATACCAGCTCGCTGGCGATCCGAACTTCCGGTCTGCTGGGCGAACAGTACCTGGCGATGAATATCGGGTTTGAAGATCCTGAGCTGGGAACCACTATCCTTAAAGATGGCGGTACCATTCAGGACACCAAATCCGCAATGGTGCTGGAAGATTTGATAGGCCAGTTCCTTTATAACAGTAAAGGTAGCGACAATAAGAATTCTGGCGATGAACAGGCTGCTGGAGAGAGTCATACTGACGCTACGCCGCCAGCCGGCACGACGCACTAATTTCAGGAGAGTTAAGATATGTTTAAACGCTTACTAATGGTCGCCATGCTGGTGATTGCACCTTTGACTGCGGCCACCGCCGCGGATCAGTCCAATCCGTACAAGCTGATGGACGAAGCGGCGCAGAAAACCTTCGATCGCCTCAAGAACGAGCAGCCGAAGATTCAGGCTAATCCGAACTACCTGCGCGATATCGTCGATCAGGAACTGCTGCCCTATGTTCAGGTGAAATACGCCGGCGCGCTGGTGTTAGGTCGTTATTACAAAGAAGCGACCCCGGCGCAGCGTGAAGCCTATTTTGCCGCCTTCCGCGAATATCTGAAGCAGGCCTATGGCCAGGCGCTGGCGATGTATCACGGTCAGACCTATCAGATTGCCCCTGAGCAGCCGTTGGGCAGCGCGACCATTGTTCCTATCCGCGTCACCATCCTTGATCCGAATGGCCGTCCGCCGGTGCGCCTGGATTTCCAGTGGCGTAAAAATACCCAGACCGGTAACTGGCAGGCGTACGACATGATTGCGGAAGGGGTGAGCATGATCACCACTAAACAAAACGAGTGGAGCGATCTGCTGCGTACTAAAGGCGTTGATGGTCTGACGGCGCAGCTGAAGGCAAGCTCAGCGCAGCCGATTACTCTGGAACAGAAAAAATAATGACCGGGCAGCTGAGCTGGGCTCGCGATGGTGAGACGCTGGCGCTGCGCGGAGAGCTGGACCAGGATCTTCTGGTCCCGCTGTGGGAAGCGCGCGCGCAGGCGACGGATGGCGTGTCTGCCATCGACCTGAGCGCCGTGACCCGCGTGGACACCGCCGGGCTGGCGCTATTAGTGCATTTTATCGCACTGATTCGTCGGCAGGGTGGGGAGGCTAAATTGACCGGGAAGAGTGAAAATCTGCAAACCCTGGTCAGGTTGTATAACCTTCCTGCTGATATGATCCCATAACTTTTTCAGTGCCTTAGTGCTGAAGCTATTCTGAAAGCCCCATCAAACTTTTCGATGGGGCTTTTTGCTTGTTTAAGACGGCGCCACTTTCCTCTAAGATGTTGGGCTGTTTTCACTATCAGATAAATGTAGCCCATGGAAAATCATGAAATTCAGACCGTGCTGATGAACGCACTCTCCCTTCAGGAAGTCCACGTCTCTGGCGATGGCAGCCACTTTCAGGTTATTGCTGTGGGTGAGATGTTCGACGGCATGAGTCGGGTCAAGAAGCAACAGGCTATCTATGCCCCGCTGATGGAATATATTGCCGATAACCGCATCCATGCTCTGTCGATTAAAGCGTTTACTCCGCAGGAGTGGGCGCGAGACCGCAAACTTAATGGCTTATAAGCTGTGGGGATGTTCCCCGCAGCGTATGTGAATTCTTAACAGAGAACAGAATCAATGGATAAATTCCGTGTTCAGGGGCCAACTCGTCTTCAGGGCGAGGTCACCATTTCCGGCGCGAAAAACGCCGCCCTGCCAATCCTCTTTGCCGCGCTATTAGCCGAAGAGCCGATTGAGATCCAAAACGTACCGAAGCTGAAAGACATCGATACCACCATGAAGCTGCTGAGCCAGCTGGGCGCGAACGTTAAGCGCAACGGCTCCGTATGGATCGATGCCGGCCCGGTCGACGTTTTCTGTGCTCCGTATGACCTCGTCAAAACCATGCGCGCGTCTATTTGGGCGCTGGGACCGCTGGTGGCGCGTTTTGGCCAGGGGCAGGTTTCTCTTCCCGGCGGCTGCGCCATCGGCGCGCGCCCCGTTGATTTACACATTACCGGCCTTGAGCAGCTGGGTGCGGAAATCAAGCTGGAAGAAGGTTATGTCAAGGCGTCGGTTAATGGACGTCTGAAAGGCGCGCATATTGTGATGGATAAGGTCAGCGTTGGCGCTACCGTGACCATCATGAGCGCTGCGACGCTGGCGGAAGGTACGACCGTTATCGAAAACGCCGCGCGCGAGCCGGAAATTGTCGATACCGCGAACTTTCTCAACACGCTGGGTGCGAAGATCAAAGGTCAGGGTACCGATCGTATCACCATCGAAGGCGTAGCGCGCCTCGGCGGCGGCGTCTACCGCGTTCTGCCGGATCGTATTGAAACCGGGACGTTCCTGGTGGCGGCGGCGATTTCTGGCGGTAAGATCCTGTGCCGCAATGCCCAGCCGGATACCCTTGATGCGGTTCTGGCCAAGCTACGCGACGCCGGTGCGGATATCGAAACGGGCGAAGACTGGATTAGCCTGGACATGCACGGCAATCGTCCGAAGGCCGTCAACGTGCGTACTGCCCCACACCCAGGCTTCCCGACCGACATGCAGGCTCAGTTCACCTTGCTGAATCTGGTTGCCGAGGGCACCGGCGTGATCACCGAGACGATCTTCGAAAACCGTTTCATGCATATCCCGGAACTGATCCGTATGGGCGCGCATGCGGAAATCGAAAGCAATACGGCGATTTGCCACGGCGTGAAGCAGCTTTCTGGCGCCCAGGTGATGGCGACGGATCTGCGTGCGTCAGCCAGCCTGGTACTGGCGGGCTGTATTGCGGAAGGTACGACGATTGTCGATCGTATTTACCACATTGACCGCGGCTACGAACGTATCGAAGACAAGCTTCAGGCGCTTGGTGCGAATATCGAACGCGTCAAAGGCGAATAAGCCGTAGCAGCAGCCCTCTGACGTTTGTCCGGGGGCTGTTGTCTGCAACCTCGCTTTACTTGTTGTTCTTCCTTGGGCGCATCATTTGCGTTCTGTCGATAAACTGATGGGTATGGGGATCGTGATAGCGCGATGGCCATATTACCCACGGATCGGTTTCCAGCGCGTTAGCAATAATCAGCTCGCCCTTGGGCCAGGGCCGGGTCAGCGCATTGGCGAGCGTTGAAGAACTTAAACCATTACGCCGCGATTCAGCTGCCAGCGACGTCCCTTTTTTGCGTAATCCGGCAATAATATCCGCCGGATGCCAGTCGATGAACTTATCCATAAATTCTCCTGGTAATAAACATGCCTGGCGTCCTTAATGGACGACAAAATGACTATACCGCGGGTTCCAGTAATGTTCTAACAAGTTCTTTTAATGGATTTGATATTAGGAATATATCAAGGGATACGGCTGGATCTTGGTTTTTTTTGACGCTTACTGGAACTTTCCCGCGGTTTGCGCGGGAAAGCATAGAGGAGGGTTAGTGATCGCGTTGCACAGCGATGTGGGCAAGACCGATTAGCGCTTCACGCCACGGAGAATCGGGAAGGACCTGAAGCGCGGCAATCGCTTTATCAGCCTCTTCCTCCGCGCGTTTTTGGGTCCATTCCAGCGAGCCGCAGGTTGCCATCGTTTCCAGTACGGCGTCGAGAAGATGACGGCCATTACCCTGCTCAATCGCCCCACGGATCATGGCGGACTGTTCTGCGTTGCCGTGTTGCATAGCATGCAGCAGCGGAAGGGTGGGTTTGCCTTCATTCAGATCGTCGCCGACGTTTTTACCCAGACGCTCACCGTCTGAACTGTAGTCAAGCAGATCGTCGATCAGCTGGAAAGCGGTACCCAGATAGCGTCCGTAGTCCTGTAACGCTTTCTCTTGTTCCGCGCTGCAGTCGGCCAGAATGCCGGAGCACTGGGCTGCGGCTTCAAACAAACGTGCGGTCTTGCTGTAAATGACCCGCATGTAGTTTTCTTCAGTGATATCCGGGTCGTTAACGTTCATCAGCTGCAGGACTTCGCCTTCGGCAATGACGTTAACGGCTTCCGACATCACTTCCAGCACTCTCAATGACCCAAGGCTGGTCATCATCTGAAAGGCGCGGGTGTAGATAAAATCACCGACCAGCACGCTAGCCGCATTGCCAAAAGCGGCGTTTGCGGTGGCTTTTCCCCGGCGCATATCAGACTCATCGACGACATCATCATGCAGCAGGGTGGCGGTATGGATAAATTCGATCAGCGCGGCAATGGCGACGTGAGCGTTTCCCTGATATCCAACGGCACGCGCGGCCAGTACGGCAATCATCGGGCGAATGCGTTTACCGCCTCCGCTAACAATGTAATAGCCTAACTGATTGATAAGCTGAACATCAGAGTCGAGTTGCTCAAGAATTGTCGCATTGACGCCCGCCATATCCTGCGCGGTTAACTCATTGATTTTTTCTAAATTCATCGCAAAAGCCGGGCCAAATGTCCTGTTACCGCGTATCCGAATGGGATCACAGAAGGATTAAGATAGAATTAAAAGAAGCTATGATTGTACTGAAAAATTGCCGTAGTTAAACGCTGGAGTGAAAGTTGTGTTTTTTTTCTGCGTTGATCGCTGATCGCTCTTGTCAAAGGCTCGCGTTTTGCGTAATATTCGCGCCCTATTGTGAATATTTATAGCGCACTCTGAATCATACGAAGAGGTGCGCGGAAGCGGAGTTTTATATGTACGCGGTTTTCCAAAGTGGTGGTAAACAACACCGAGTAAGCGAAGGTCAAACCATTCGCCTGGAAAAGCTGGACATCGCAACTGGCGAAGCTGTTGAGTTCGCAGAAGTGCTGATGATCGCAAACGGTGAAGAAATTAAAATCGGCGTTCCTTTCGTTGAGGGCG
The DNA here is from genome assembly GCF_964241505.1 of Klebsiella sp. Q11. Taxonomy (NCBI): domain Bacteria; kingdom Pseudomonadati; phylum Pseudomonadota; class Gammaproteobacteria; order Enterobacterales; family Enterobacteriaceae; genus Klebsiella; species Klebsiella sp. Q11. The sequence goes on along the minus strand of NZ_CAXSXW010000009.1, from coordinate 234,073 downwards.
GCGTAATCAAAGCTGAAGTTGTTGCACACGGTCGTGGCGAGAAAGTTAAAATCGTTAAGTTTCGTCGTCGTAAACACTACCGTAAGCAGCAGGGCCATCGTCAGTGGTTCACTGATGTGAAAATTACTGGCATCAGCGCCTAAGACCTGAGGAGAGATTTAAATGGCACATAAAAAGGCTGGCGGCTCAACTCGTAACGGTCGCGATTCAGAAGCTAAACGCCTGGGCGTTAAGCGTTTCGGTGGCGAATCCGTTCTGGCGGGTAGCATCATCGTTCGTCAACGTGGTACCAAATTCCACGCTGGCACTAACGTAGGTTGCGGTCGTGACCACACTCTGTTTGCTAAAGCAGACGGTAAAGTGAAATTCGAAGTTAAAGGCCCGAACAACCGTAAATACATCAGCATCGTTGCTGAGTAAGTTTTTCGTGGTCCGGTAACGGATTAAAGCCCCGCAACGTGTTGCGGGGCTTTTTACATTGAAACCCCGGAAAATTTTCTGCAGGGAAAACGGGCATGAAGCAGCAGGCCGGCATCGGCATTATTTTAGCGCTCACCACGGCGATGTGCTGGGGTGCCCTGCCGATAGCAATGAAGCAGGTTCTTGAAGTGATGGAACCGCCGACGGTGGTGTTTTACCGCTTTTTGATGGCAAGTTTTGGTCTTGGCGCTATCCTCGCCATGAAAAGAAAGCTGCCCCCGCTGCGGATTTTTCGCAAGCCGCGGTGGTTGGTACTGCTGGTCATTGCGACAGCGGGTTTGTTCGGTAACTTCATTCTGTTTAGTTCTTCCTTGCAATATCTCAGCCCCACCGCTTCCCAGGTGATTGGCCAGCTGTCTCCGGTCGGCATGATGGTGGCCAGCGTTTTTGTCCTTAAAGAGAAAATGCGCGGCACTCAGGTTGTGGGAGCGCTGATGCTGGTGAGCGGTCTGGTGATGTTTTTTAACACCAGCCTGATCGAGATTTTTACCCGCCTGACGGACTATACGTGGGGGGTAATTTTCGGCGTAGGGGCGGCGACGGTGTGGGTGTGCTACGGCGTCGCGCAAAAGGTGTTATTGCGCCGTCTGGCATCACAGCAAATCCTTTTTTTGCTGTACACTTTATGTACGATATCGCTATTGCCATTAGCGAAGCCTTCGCAGGTGCTGGCATTAAGCGACTGGCAGCTGGCCTGTCTGGTTTTTTGCGGGCTCAATACGCTGGTCGGCTACGGCGCCCTGGCGGAAGCGATGGCGCGCTGGCAGGCGGCGCAGGTGAGCGCGTTGATTACCTTAACGCCGCTGTTTACGCTGCTGTTTTCAGATTTATTATCACTGGCCTGGCCCGACGTTTTCGCCAGACCGCTGTTGAACCTGATGGGTTATCTCGGTGCGTTTGTCGTGGTTGCGGGCGCGATGTATTCCGCCGTCGGTCATCGTCTTTGGGGACGATGGCGTAAGCGAGAAGCGGTTGTGCCGCTCCCCCGCTCAGGCGAATGATTTACGGAGAGTAAAATGAAGTTTGTTGATGAAGCAACGATCCTGGTCGTAGCAGGCGATGGCGGCAATGGTTGCGTTAGCTTCCGCCGCGAAAAATATATCCCGAGAGGCGGCCCGGACGGCGGTGACGGCGGTGACGGCGGCGACGTCTGGCTTGAGGCGGACGAAAACCTCAACACCCTGATCGACTACCGTTTTGAGAAGTCTTTCCGCGCTGAGCGCGGGCAGAACGGTCAGAGCCGTGACTGTACCGGTAAACGCGGTAAAGACGTAACGGTGAAGGTACCGGTAGGGACTCGCGTCATCGATCAGGGCACCGGTGAGACGATGGGTGATATGACCAGGCACGGTCAGCGCCTGATGGTCGCCAAAGGCGGCTGGCACGGTCTGGGTAACACCCGTTTCAAATCGTCCGTTAACCGTACTCCACGTCAAAAGACGATGGGAACGCCGGGCGATAAGCGCGATCTGCAGCTGGAGCTGATGCTGCTGGCGGACGTCGGCATGCTGGGAATGCCGAATGCGGGTAAATCGACCTTTATTCGTGCCGTTTCCGCCGCGAAGCCTAAAGTCGCTGACTATCCGTTTACTACGCTGGTGCCGAGCCTCGGCGTGGTGCGTATGGACAACGAGAAGAGCTTCGTGGTGGCGGATATCCCGGGGCTGATTGAAGGCGCCGCTGAAGGCGCGGGTCTCGGTATTCGCTTCCTGAAGCACCTGGAGCGCTGCCGCGTGCTGCTGCATCTCATCGATATCGAGCCGATTGATGGTTCCGATCCGGTGGAGAACGCGCGGATTATTATCGGTGAGCTGGAAAAATACAGTGAGAAACTGGCTTCTAAGCCGCGCTGGCTGGTCTTTAACAAGATTGACCTGATGGACAAAGCTGAGGCGGAAGCGAAAGCGAAAGCTATCGCGCAGGCGCTGGGCTGGGAAGATAAGTTCTACCTGATTTCGGCGGCCAGCCAGCAGGGCGTAAAAGACCTGTGCTGGGACGTGATGACCTTTATCATCGAAAACCCGATTGTGCATGCGGAAGAAGCGAAGCCTGCCGAAAAAGTCGAGTTTATGTGGGACGACTATCACCGCCAGCAGCTTGAAGAAGCTGAAGTGGAAGATGATGAAGACTGGGATGATGATTGGGACGAAGACGACGAAGAAGGCGTCGAATTCATCTACAAACGTTAATCCTGAACAAACGAAAAGGGCCGCCAATGATGCGGCCCTTTTGCTTTAGTTGTTCTGATAGAGGTCTTTGTACAATCGGCTTTCGAACCGCACCAGTGGAATGCGGCGATTACGCTGGTCGGCCGGAGGCACGGCGTAGCCAGACAGGTATTGCACGAACGCCATCTTCTGCCCGCTGGCCGTCGTGATGAAACCGGCCAGGTTATACACCCCCTGCAGTGAGCCCGTTTTCGCCGAGACTTTGCCATCGACACCTGCCTGATGCAGGCCTGCGCGGTACTGCAGAGAACCATCATGGCCGGCCAGAGGCAGCATCGAGATAAAGTTGAGTTCATTATCGTGCTGGGCGATGTACTGCAGCACCTGCATCATCGTCGCGGGTGCGATGAGGTTATGGCGCGACAGACCTGAGCCATCGGCAATGATGGTATTCCCGAGATCGACGCCGGCCTGCTGACGTAAGATCTGCCGTACCGCATCGGAACCGGCTCGCCAGGTACCCGGTACGCTGAAGCGAGCGTGCCCAATGGTGCGGAATACCGTATCGGCGATCATGTTGTCCGATTTTTTCAGCATAATACGCAGCAGATCGTGCAGCGGCGCAGATTGTGTACTTGCCAGGACGGTACCCGGATCGTTTGCCAGCGTCTGGCGCAGCAGCGTACCGCTCCAGGTGATGTCGGCGTCGGTCAGCTCAGCTTTCAGAATCGCACCGGCGTAGCTGGCGCCATCCTGAATGGCAAAAGCCAGCGGCAGCGGCTCGCTGCGCTGCGGCAGACAGCCGGTCAGGGTGTAACGGTTCAGGTCGCCGGGAACCACGTCAAGCTCACAGTACTGGGCTTCAGAAGAGCCCCGGGGCAGCGTACGCACCTGGCTGAACATGGTCACCGGGTAGTAAGACGCCACGCGAATAAACGCCAGATCGCCCGGCTTTTGCGCGCTATAGAGCGAGATGGAGAAGCAGTTCCGATCGACAATCGCCGCCGCCGGCGGGGCGCTAAAGCACTGCGTCATATCGTTCCATGGCCAGCCAGGCGCTTTGTCATGGCTGGCGAAGATGGAGGTATCGATCAGCACATTACCTTCAATTCGCTGGACGCCTGCTTTCTTCAGCGTGGCCACCATATTACGAATATCCTGACGCCTGAGGGTAGGATCGCCGCCAAAGCGCGCAATGAGGTCGCCTTTCAGGACGCCGCCATCGAGGCTGCCTTTCGTTTCCAGCGTCGTGGTGAAGCGGAAGTCCGGACCCAGCTGCAGCAGCGCGGCAAGCGCGGTTATCACTTTTTGGGTGCTGGCGGGGAGCGCCATCTGCTGGCTATGGTAGTCTATCTCCGGCGTCGGGGATCCCACCTTCTGCGCCATAAAGGCAAGGTTTGCGCCCGCAGGAAGCTGATTGATGTACTCGTCAATATTCGCCGCCTGAGCGCTAAGCGCTATACCGGCAGTCAATCCGATGATAAATCTGGAAAATCGCATAATCTCGCGCTAACAACCTGAAACCAGTCCGTCATACTACGGTGCATCGCCCTGTAAAGTAAACGATGACCCATAGTGAACTTCAGGGTAAAATACGTATCAAATTGAAAATTGCTGCTGGCCTGGGGATGACTTTCCGGGTCGGTTTTCTTTTGCTCCGGCCCTGCTCAAGTCTTGACCGGCTGCGGAGCGGCGTTGTCTGCTCCATGAAGGAATGAAAAAGAGGTATAACAAATGCAAGCTATTCCGATGACCTTACGTGGCGCTGAAAAACTGCGCGAAGAACTGGATTTCCTGAAGTCCGTACGTCGTCCTGAAATCATCGCAGCCATCGCTGAGGCCCGCGAGCACGGCGATCTGAAAGAAAATGCTGAGTACCATGCTGCCCGTGAACAGCAGGGCTTCTGTGAAGGTCGCATTAAGGATATCGAAGCGAAGCTGTCGAACGCGCAGGTCATCGATATCACCAAAATGCCCAACAATGGCCGGGTGATTTTTGGTTCGACGGTCAGCGTTCTGAATCTCGATACGGATGAAGAGCAAACTTATCGTATCGTTGGCGATGACGAGGCCGATTTTAAGCAAAATCTGATTTCTGTAAACTCGCCGATTGCACGTGGTTTAATCGGCAAAGAGCAGGACGATGTGGTGGTTATCCGTACACCGGGCGGGGAAGTCGAATTCGAAATTCTTAAGGTTGAGTACCTTTAATTCGAATTTAACGCTACGATGTTGATGGATTGTAAAGAAAGGAAAAAGGCCGCGTAGCGGCCTTTTATCAGCGTCCGGAGCATGGCATTTTGCTCGTCTACCCGCAGAAAACCCTCGATTTACACAAAGTTGTGTCGATAACCAGGATATTCTTAGCGTGGCAGCGAGATTTTACGCTCTTTAGTTGGGCGGTACAGAACCAGCGTTTTACCGATGACCTGTACATTACAGGCGCCGGTTTCGCGCACGATAGCTTCCACGATCAAGGTTTTAGTTTCGCGATCTTCCGAGGCGATCTTCACCTTGATAAGTTCATGGTGCTCTAACGCTTGTTCAATCTCGGCCAGTACCCCTTCGGTCAAACCATTGTTGCCAAGCATAACTACCGGCTTGAGCGGATGTGCCAGACCTTTCAGGTGCTGTTTTTGTTTAGTACTCAGATTCATCGTATTTTTTTGCTTACGTTGGGATTGAAAACGGTTCATTCTACCGCCATCTCCCATATATCGCCAAACTACCGCGTCGATTTTTACGTCGCGAAGTACGATGAACCCGAAATGGGAATGTTAAATGACAGGTAAAAAGCGTTCTGCCAGCTCAAGTCGTTGGCTTCAGGAACACTTTAGCGATAAATATGTTCAGCAGGCACAGAAAAAGGGGTTACGTTCCCGTGCCTGGTTTAAACTTGATGAAATACAGCAAAGTGACAAGATTTTTAAACCGGGGATGACGATAGTTGACCTCGGCGCTGCACCCGGTGGCTGGTCGCAATACGCGGTTACGCAGATCGGTAACAGCGGCCGCATCATTGCTTGCGATCTTTTACCTATGGATCCAATCGTTGGTGTGGACTTCCTTCAGGGCGACTTTCGTGATGAATTAGTCCTGAAAGCGTTACTTGAGCGTGTAGGTGACAGTAAAGTACAAGTTGTCATGTCCGATATGGCGCCAAATATGTGTGGAACACCGGCGGTGGATATTCCCCGGGCCATGTATCTGGTGGAACTGGCGCTTGGAATGGCTCGTGATGTATTAGCGCCAGGTGGTAGTTTTGTAGTGAAGGTGTTCCAGGGCGAAGGCTTCGATGAGTATCTAAGAGAGATTCGCTCCCTGTTTACGAAGGTCAAAGTTCGTAAGCCGGACTCTTCTCGCGCCCGTTCGCGTGAAGTGTATATTGTAGCGACCGGGCGTAAACCATAACCGGCAGATTTCAAACGAAAGTTTGAAAGACGCTGGATATAGAGTATCCTGACGCTGTTTTTAACACAGTTGTAATATGAGGTTAATCCCTTGAGTGACATGGCGAAAAACCTAATACTCTGGCTGGTCATTGCCGTTGTGCTGATGTCAGTATTCCAGAGCTTTGGGCCCAGCGAGTCGAATGGCCGCAAGGTGGATTATTCTACCTTCCTGCAGGAGGTCAATCAGGACCAGGTTCGCGAAGCGCGTATCAACGGACGTGAGATAAACGTTACCAAGAAAGATAGTAACCGTTACACGACCTACATCCCGGTGAACGATCCTAAGCTGCTTGATAACCTTCTGACTAAAAACGTCAAGGTGGTAGGTGAGCCGCCAGAAGAACCGAGCCTGCTGGCTTCTATCTTCATCTCCTGGTTCCCGATGCTGCTTCTTATCGGCGTCTGGATCTTCTTTATGCGCCAGATGCAGGGCGGCGGTGGCAAAGGCGCCATGTCGTTCGGTAAGAGCAAGGCGCGTATGCTGACGGAAGACCAGATCAAAACCACTTTTGCCGACGTCGCCGGTTGTGACGAAGCGAAAGAAGAAGTCGGTGAACTGGTTGAATACCTGCGTGAACCGAGCCGTTTCCAGAAGCTGGGCGGTAAAATCCCGAAAGGCGTCCTGATGGTTGGCCCTCCGGGTACCGGTAAAACCTTGCTGGCAAAAGCCATCGCGGGTGAAGCAAAGGTGCCGTTCTTTACGATTTCCGGTTCTGACTTCGTTGAAATGTTCGTCGGTGTGGGTGCATCCCGCGTGCGCGACATGTTTGAACAAGCCAAGAAAGCGGCTCCGTGCATCATCTTTATCGATGAAATCGACGCCGTGGGCCGTCAGCGTGGCGCAGGCCTGGGCGGTGGTCACGATGAACGTGAGCAGACGCTGAACCAGATGCTGGTAGAGATGGACGGCTTCGAGGGTAACGAAGGTATCATCGTTATCGCGGCAACCAACCGTCCGGACGTTCTTGACCCTGCGCTGCTGCGTCCAGGCCGCTTTGACCGTCAGGTTGTGGTCGGTCTGCCGGATGTCCGCGGTCGCGAACAGATTCTGAAAGTGCATATGCGTCGCGTACCGCTGGCGCCGGATATCGACGCGGCAATTATCGCCCGCGGTACGCCTGGCTTCTCCGGTGCTGACCTGGCAAACCTGGTGAACGAAGCTGCGCTGTTTGCCGCTCGTGGCAACAAGCGCGTTGTATCGATGGTTGAATTCGAGAAAGCGAAAGACAAAATCATGATGGGTGCGGAACGTCGCTCCATGGTGATGACGGAAGCGCAGAAAGAGTCCACCGCGTATCACGAAGCCGGTCACGCAATTATTGGTCGCCTGGTGCCGGAACACGATCCGGTGCACAAAGTGACGATTATTCCGCGCGGTCGCGCGCTGGGTGTCACCTTCTTCCTGCCTGAAGGCGACGCGATTAGCGCCAGCCGTCAGAAGCTGGAAAGCCAGATTTCTACCCTTTACGGCGGTCGTCTGGCGGAAGAGATTATCTACGGCGTAGAGCATGTTTCTACCGGTGCGTCGAACGACATTAAAGTCGCGACCAACCTGGCGCGTAACATGGTGACCCAGTGGGGCTTCTCTGACAAACTCGGCCCGCTGCTGTATGCCGAAGAAGAAGGTGAAGTATTCCTTGGCCGCAGCGTTGCGAAAGCGAAGCATATGTCCGATGAAACGGCGCGTATCATCGACCAGGAAGTGAAGTCACTGATTGAGCGTAACTACAATCGTGCACGCCAGCTCCTGAACGATAATATGGACATCCTGCACGCGATGAAGGATGCGCTCATGAAATATGAGACCATCGACGCCCCGCAGATTGATGACCTGATGGCTCGCCGCGATGTTCGCCCGCCAGCTGGCTGGGAAGAACCGGGCTCGTCCAACAATTCTGACAACAATGGCACGCCTCGTGCGCCGCGTCCGGTCGATGAACCGCGTACGCCAAACCCGGGTAATACGATGTCAGAACAGCTGGGCGACAAATAAGTTAGCCGTTATTGATGCTGTTGTACTTTTCTAAAACCCCTGAGCGTTTGCTCCGGGGTTTTTCTTTTTCAATCTTTCTCTGACTCAGGGATTTAGCGATGAAACTTGTAGCCCAGGGCTCAACCCTCGATCTCTCTCACCCACATGTGATGGGTATTCTTAACGTTACCCCGGATTCGTTCTCTGATGGCGGAACCCACAACACGCTGGTCGAAGCCGTGAAGCATGCCAATCTGATGATCAATGCCGGGGCGACTATCATTGATATCGGTGGGGAATCGACGCGTCCGGGGGCGGCAGATGTCAGCGTCGAGGAAGAGCTGGCGCGAGTCATTCCGACGGTAGAAGCGATTGCCCAGCGCTTTGAAGTCTGGATTTCCGTTGATACCTCAAAGCCGGAGGTGATCCGCGAGTCAGCGCGTGTTGGCGCGCATATCATCAACGATATCCGCTCGCTGACCGAACCGGGAGCGCTGGAGGCGGCGGCTGAAACGGGCTTGCCGGTGTGCCTGATGCATATGCAGGGTCAGCCGAAGACAATGCAGGATGCCCCGAAGTACGCGGACGTGTTTGCTGACGTTGAGCGCTTTTTTATCGAACATATTGTGCGTTGCGAACGGGCCGGTATCGCAAAAGATAAATTGTTGCTCGACCCGGGATTTGGTTTCGGTAAAAATCTTTCTCATAATTATGAACTGCTTGCCCGACTTGGAGAGTTCCATCATTTTGGTCTTCCGCTGCTGGTAGGCATGTCACGTAAGTCGATGGTAGGTCAGTTGCTGAATGTCGGGCCGACGGAACGCCTGAATGGCAGCCTGGCTTGCGCAGTCATTGCTGCAATGCAGGGCGCGCAGATTATTCGCGTCCATGATGTCAAAGAAACGGTAGAAGCGCTGCGCGTGGTGGAAGCTACCCTGGCCGCTAAGGAAAATAAACGTTATGAGTAACCGCAAATATTTTGGTACGGATGGTATTCGTGGCCGCGTAGGCGATGCGCCAATAACGCCAGAATTTGTATTAAAGCTGGGCTGGGCGGCGGGTAAGGTGCTGGCACGCCACGGTTCACGGAAGATTATTATTGGTAAAGATACCCGTATTTCCGGGTATATGCTGGAGTCCGCGCTGGAGGCTGGACTGGCCGCCGCGGGATTATCCGCTTCTTTTACCGGCCCGATGCCAACGCCGGCAATTGCCTATCTGACGCGCACCTTCCGCGCGGAAGCCGGGATTGTGATTTCCGCTTCACATAATCCGTTTTATGACAACGGCATCAAATTCTTCTCTATCGAAGGTACCAAGCTTCCGGATGAGGTAGAAGAAGCCATTGAAGCCGAAATGGAAAAAGAGCTGACCTGCGTGGATTCCGCCGAGCTGGGTAAAGCCAGTCGTATCGTCGACGCCGCCGGTCGCTATATCGAGTTTTGCAAAGGCACCTTTCCGAACGAGCTGAGTCTCAATGCTTTGAAGGTGGTAGTCGATTGCGCTCACGGGGCGACTTATCATATTGCGCCGAATGTTTTCCGCGAGCTGGGCGCTCAGGTTATAGCGATGGGCTGTGAGCCTGATGGCCTCAACATCAATGAAGAGGTCGGGGCGACGGACGTTCGTGCTCTGCAGGCGCGCGTGCTGGCGGAGAAAGCCGACCTGGGTATTGCCTACGATGGCGATGGCGACCGGGTCATCATGGTGGACCACGAAGGCAACAAAGTCGACGGTGACCAGATCCTCTATATCATTGCCCGTGAGGGGCTACGCCAGGGGCAGCTGCGGGGCGGCGCCGTCGGGACGCTCATGAGCAACATGGGCCTTGAACTGGCGCTCAAACAGCTGGGCATTCCTTTCGTTCGCGCGAAGGTGGGCGACCGCTATGTGCTGGAGAAGCTGCAGGAGAAAGGCTGGCGAATTGGCGCAGAAAACTCCGGTCATGTGATCTTACTGGATAAAACCACGACGGGGGATGGGATTGTCGCCAGCCTGCAGGTTGTAGCGGCGATGGTGCGTAACCATATGAGCCTGCACGACCTGTGCAGCGGAATGAAAATGTTCCCGCAGCTTCTGGTTAACGTTCGCTTTACTGAAGGTAGCGGTAACCCGCTGGAACATGAGCACGTAAAAGCGGTAACGGCTGAAGTGGAAGCGGCGCTGGGCAATCGGGGGCGCGTACTGCTGCGTAAATCAGGCACAGAGCCGCTGATTCGCGTTATGGTGGAAGGTGAGCACGAAGAGCAGGTGCACGAATTTGCCCACCGTATCGCCGATGCCGTAAAAAGCGTTTAATTTCTCTTGCTAAGTGATTAAAAAGGCGACGCTTGCCGCCTTTTTAATCGACAATAAATCGCTTTTTGCTGTTTTTTTCCGCACTTGATACAATGCGCTGAAATTGCCCTTGCGAAGGTCATTCGCTTTGGTTAGTATTCACACCCGCTTCAGTGGGAAACGTTAAAACGTCCCGCTTTATTGGTCGAAGCACTTGGTATGCGGCAAATCCGCAAGGAACAGGTTGATTATGTACGAAGCTCTTTTAGTTGTTTTCCTTATTGTGGCAATTGGCCTTGTGGGTCTGATTATGCTGCAGCAAGGTAAAGGCGCTGATATGGGAGCCTCCTTCGGAGCAGGCGCTTCCGGCACTCTGTTTGGATCCAGCGGTTCTGGCAACTTCATGACCCGTATGACTGGTATCCTGGCTGCGCTGTTCTTCATCATCAGTCTGGCGCTGGGCAATATCAACAGCAACAAGACCAATAAAGGAAGTGAGTGGGATAACCTGAGCGCGCCGAAAACTGAGCAAACTCAGCCGACCGCGCCGGCGCAGCCGAGCAGCGACATCCCGCACTGATAAGCAGTATCCGTACCGAGGTGGTGGAATTGGTAGACACGCTACCTTGAGGTGGTAGTGCCCTAACGGGCTTGTGGGTTCGAGTCCCATCCTCGGTACCAATTTCCTGAAGAAAGACGCTGAAAAGCGTCTTTTTTTTTCGTCCCCAAAAAGTTGAGCAGCAGCATTAGCGGCAGATATGTCACTCCGGTTGGGTTCGGGATTTTTCTGCATAAAAAAGGCCGCGTTAGCGGCCTTTGCGAATTTCTCTGCAGCGTTACTTCGCTTTATTTTCCAGGTTTTCCACCTGCGGCAGGCCAGTGGCGGAAGACGCGGTCAGCAGTCCGGACTGCGCGTAGCCAAACAGCTTATCGCGAGTATCGGTGATATCCAGGTTGCGCATCGTCAGCTGGCCGATACGATCCTCAGCGGAGAACATCGAGTCACCTTTTTCCATCGTCAGACGCTCTGCTTTATAGGTCAGATTATCAGAGACGGTATTCAGGATGGAGTAGTCGTTGCCGCGACGCAGTTCAAGCGTCACTTCGCCGGTAATTTGGCTTGCTACCCAGCGCTGCAGGCCGTCGCGCAGCATCAGCGCCTGGGAATCGAACCAGCGCCCTTGATACAGCAGACGACCCAGCTGACGACCGTGCGCGTGGTATTGCTCAATGGTATCTTCGTTATGAATACCGGTCAGCAGACGCTCATAGGCAATATGCAGCAGCGCCATTCCCGGAGCTTCATAGATGCCGCGGCTCTTCGCTTCGATGATACGGTTTTCGATCTGATCGCTCATACCCAGACCATGGCGTCCGCCGATGCGGTTAGCCTCCAGCATCAGTTCAACGTCATCGCTAAAGGTCTGCCCGTTCAGCGCAACCGGATGGCCCTGTTCAAAGCGAACGGTGACTTCTTCCGCAGGGATTTTGACGCTTTCATCCCAGAACTTGACGCCCATAATCGGGTTCACAATCTTGACGCTGGAGTTCAGGAATTCAAGATCTTTAGCTTCGTGCGTCGCGCCCAGCATATTGGAGTCGGTTGAGTAGGCTTTTTCAACGGACATTTTATAGTCAAACCCGCAGGAGATCATAAACTCTGACATCTCCTGGCGGCCGCCTAACTCGTCGATAAAGTCGCTATCCAGCCACGGTTTGTAAATTTTCAGCTCAGCGTTGGTCAGCAGACCGTAACGATAGAAACGTTCGATATCGTTGCCTTTATAGGTACTCCCGTCGCCCCAGATGTTAACGCCGTCTTCCTTCATTGCGGCGACCAGCATGGTACCGGTCACTGCGCGGCCCAGCGGCGTGGTATTAAAGTAGGTCAACCCGCCGGTGGTGTTATGAAATGCGCCGCACTGGATCGCGGCAATGCCTTCCGCAACCAGCTGCTTACGGCAGTCGATCAGACGAGCCCCTTCAGCACCATACTCTTTGGCACGACGAGGAATGGCCTCGTAATCGTCTTCGTCTGGCTGTCCCAGATTGGCGGTATATGCATAAGGGACTGCTCCCTTTTTACGCATCCACAGCAGCGCGGCGCTGGTATCCAGCCCACCAGAAAAAGCAATACCAATACGTTGGCCAACCGGGAGATGCTTGAGAATCGTCGTCATAAAATAAAACCCTGCTAGATAGACTGTGGTGAGTTTGACTCAACAATCTTTATTGCATGTTTATGCATTAATTGTGAGTTTTCATTTAATCATCTTTTGCTGGCGACAGGAAGAGGCTGAGCCGCTTTTTGCCAAAAAACCCAGAAATACCAGCATGAACCGAAACCTGGCAATGTGAAATTCATGTTGACAAAATATATGAAGTATCAATACAATTCACTACGATTTTATGTCCCGTCTCTCGGTACCAAATCCCAGCAGTATTTGCGTCTTTTACTCAAAACGAGTAAAATATGCCACGTTTCAGGCGCGGGGTGGAGCAGCCTGGTAGCTCGTCGGGCTCATAACCCGAAGGTCGTCGGTTCAAATCCGGCCCCCGCAACCACTTTCCCATTAAGTACTTTTTCAAATATACTGTGAGGACCGGGTCCTTCGTAGACGAATTTGAAAGAATTCTTCTGGAAAGTGTTCCAGATCGCAGTTGCGATCTCAGGGTTCAGTTATCTAAAGCCCCGATTTATCGGGGTTTTTTGTTATCTGACTTCAGAATAACTGGGCTATACGCCCTTTTTTTATGTCTTGGGGGTGGGTTTGTCCACATTAGAGCAAAAATTAACAGAGATGCTCACAGCGCCAGTTGAAGCGCTTGGCTTTGAGCTGGTCGGCATCGAATTTATTCGCGGTCGCACGTCCACACTGCGCATCTATATTGATAGTGAAGATGGCATCAATGTTGATGATTGTGCTGATGTGAGCCACCAGGTCAGTGCTGTTATGGACGTAGAAGACCCGATTACAGTCGCTTATAACCTGGAAGTTTCTTCTCCAGGTCTCGATCGTCCTATGTTTACCGCCGAGCACTATGAGCGTTTCATCGGCGAAGAAGTTTCGCTGGTTTTGCGCATGGCGGTACAGAACCGACGCAAATGGCAGGGCCTTATCAAAGCGGTAGACGGTGAGATGATCACGGTAACCGTCGAAGGCAAAGATGAAGTGTTCGCGCTGAGTAACATCCAGAAGGCGAACCTGGTTCCCCACTTTTAACAGTCTGGATTGAGGTGAAAGGCCCCGATGAACAAAGAAATTTTGGCTGTTGTTGAAGCCGTTTCCAACGAAAAGGCGCTGCCGCGTGAGAAAATTTTCGAAGCGTTGGAAAGTGCGCTAGCAACGGCTACCAAGAAAAAATATGAGCAAGAGATCGACGTTCGCGTAGAAATCGATCGTAAAAGCGGTGATTTCGACACATTCCGTCGCTGGCTGGTTGTTGAAGAAGTGACCCAGCCGACTCGCGAAATCACGCTGGAAGCTGCGCGTTTCGAAGATGAAAGCATGAATCCTGGCGATTACGTCGAAGACCAGATTGAATCTGTCACCTTTGACCGTATCACTACGCAGACCGCGAAGCAGGTTATCGTACAAAAAGTACGTGAAGCCGAACGCGCAATGGTCGTCGATCAGTTCCGTGAGCACGAAGGTGAAATCATCACGGGCGTAGTGAAGAAAGTGAACCGCGACAATATTACGCTGGATCTGGGCAACAACGCTGAAGCCGTGATCCTGCGCGAAGATATGCTGCCGCGTGAGAACTTCCGTCCGGGTGACCGTATCCGCGGCGTACTGTACGCAGTTCGTCCGGAAGCGCGCGGCGCGCAGCTGTTCGTGACTCGCTCCAAGCCGGAAATGCTGGTTGAACTGTTCCGCATTGAAGTGCCGGAAATCGGTGAAGAAGTTCTCGAAATTAAAGCGGCGGCTCGCGATCCTGGCTCTCGTGCCAAAATCGCGGTTAAAACCAACGACAAGCGCATCGATCCGGTTGGCGCCTGCGTCGGTATGCGCGGCGCGCGCGTTCAGGCAGTCTCGACTGAACTGGGCGGCGAGCGTATCGATATCGTGCTGTGGGACGATAACCCGGCGCAGTTTGTCATTAACGCCATGGCTCCGGCTGACGTCGCATCTATCGTGGTAGATGAAGACAAGCACACCATGGATATCGCAGTAGAAGCGGGCAACCTGGCGCAGGCCATTGGCCGTAACGGTCAGAACGTCCGTCTGGCGTCTCAGCTGAGCGGCTGGGAACTCAACGTCATGACCGTTGATGACCTCCAGGCTAAGCATCAGGCTGAAGCCCATGCAGCGATTGATACCTTCACTAAATATCTTGATATCGATGAAGATTTCGCCACGCTGCTGGTTGAAGAAGGTTTCGCCACTCTGGAAGAGCTGGCCTATGTGCCAATGAAAGAACTGCTGGAAATTGACGGTCTGGATGAAGCGACCGTTGAAGCACTTCGTGAGCGGGCGAAAAACGCGCTGACCACGCTGGCGCTGGCCAAAGAAGAGAGCCTGGGTGACAGCAAACCTGCCGACGATCTGTTGAATCTGGAAGGTTTGGATCGCGCTCTGGCATTCACCCTGGCCGCCCGTGGTGTTTGTACGCTGGAAGATCTCGCCGAGCAGGGCATTGATGATCTGGCTGATATCGAAGGCTTGACCGACGAGAAAGCCGGAGAACTTATCATGGCCGCTCGTAATATTTGTTGGTTCGGCGACGAAGCGTAATAAACTGTAGCAGGAAGGAACAGCATGACAGATGTGACCATTAAAGCGCTGGCCTCAGAGATTCAGACCTCTGTGGATCGCCTGATACAGCAATTTGCTGATGCAGGGATCCGCAAATCGGCTGATGATTCTGTGACCGCGCAAGAGAAGCAAACCTTGTTGACGCACCTGAACCGTGAACACGGCTCAGCGCCCGACAAGCTGACGCTGCAGCGCAAAACGCGCAGCACGTTAAATATTCCGGGTACCGGTGGAAAGAGTAAGTCGGTACAAATCGAAGTCCGCAAGAAACGCACCTTTGTGAAACGCGATCCGCAAGAGGCCGAACGCCTTGCCGCGGAAGAGCAGGCGCAGCGTGAAGCGGAAGAGCAAGCCCGTCGTGAGGCAGAAGAAGCTGCCAAACGCGAGGCGCAATTAAAAGCTGAACGTGAGGCCGCAGAACAAGCGAAACGTGAACTCGCCGATAAAGCGAAACGTGAAGCCGCGGAAAAAGACAAAGTGAGCAATCAACAAACCGACGATATGACCAAAACCGCCCAGGCTGAAAAGCAACGCCGCGAAAACGAAGCTGCGGAGCTGAAGCGCAAATCGGAAGAAGAAGCACGCCGCAAACTTGAAGAAGAAGCGCGCCGTGTAGCGGAAGAAGCACGCCGTATGGCTCAAGAAAATGAAAAGAACTGGACTGAAGCGCCAGAAACCCCTGAAGAGACCACTGACTATCACGTAACGACTTCTCAGCATGCGCGTCAGGCTGAAGACGATAACGATCGTGAAGTTGAAGGCGGTCGCGGCCGTGGACGTAATGCGAAAGCAGCGCGTCCGGCTAAGAAAGGCAACAAACACGCTGAATCGAAAGCCGATCGTGAAGAAGCCCGTGCGGCCGTTCGCGGCGGTAAAGGTGGCAAGCATCGTAAAGGTTCTGCTCTGCAGCAAGGCTTCCAGAAGCCGGCTCAGGCGGTTAACCGTGATGTTATCATCGGCGAAACCATCACCGTTGGCGATCTGGCCAACAAGATGGCCGTCAAAGGTTCTCAGGTCATCAAAGCGATGATGAAGCTGGGCGCCATGGCGACGATTAACCAGGTCATCGACCAGGAAACCGCACAGCTGGTTGCCGAAGAGATGGGCCACAAAGTTATCCTGCGTCGTGAAAACGAGCTGGAAGAAGCGGTAATGAGCGACCGTGACACCGGCGCAGCGGCTGAACCGCGCGCACCGGTTGTGACCATCATGGGTCACGTTGACCACGGTAAAACCTCTCTGCTGGACTACATTCGTTCAACGAAAGTGGCTTCTGGCGAAGCGGGCGGCATTACCCAGCACATTGGTGCGTACCACGTCGAAACCGACAACGGCATGATCACCTTCCTGGATACCCCGGGCCACGCCGCGTTTACCTCTATGCGTGCTCGTGGTGCGCAGGCGACGGATATCGTGGTTCTGGTTGTGGCGGCAGACGACGGCGTAATGCCGCAGACTATCGAAGCTATCCAGCACGCGAAAGCGGCGCAGGTACCTCTGGTGGTTGCGGTGAACAAAATCGATAAGCCGGAAGCGGACCTGGATCGCGTTAAAAACGAGCTCTCTCAGTACGGTGTTATGCCGGAAGAGTGGGGTGGCGAAGCGCAGTTCATCCCTGTATCCGCTAAAGCCGGTACCGGTATTGACGATCTGCTGAATGCTATCCTGCTGCAGGCTGAAGTTCTGGAGCTGAAAGCGGTTCGCAACGGTATGGCGAGCGGCGCGGTTATCGAATCTTTCCTCGATAAAGGTCGTGGTCCGGTTGCCACCGTTCTGGTACGCGAAGGTACGCTGCATAAAGGCGACATCGTCCTGTGCGGTTTCGAATACGGTCGCGTTCGTGCGATGCGTAACGAACTGGGTCAGGAAGTGCTGGAAGCGGGTCCGTCCATTCCGGTGGAAATCCTTGGCCTGTCAGGTGTACCGGCTGCCGGTGACGAAGTGACCGTTGTGCGTGACGAGAAAAAAGCACGTGAAGTTGCGCTGTATCGTCAGGGTAAATTCCGTGAAGTTAAACTGGCTCGTCAGCAGAAATCTAAGCTTGAGAACATGTTCGCCAACATGACCGAAGGCGAAGTTCACGAAGTGAACATCGTCCTCAAAGCGGACGTGCAGGGCTCTGTGGAAGCGATCTCCGACTCCTTGCTGAAACTGTCTACCGACGAAGTGAAAGTGAAGATTATCGGTTCCGGCGTAGGTGGTATCACCGAAACCGACGCGACCCTGGCGGCCGCATCCAACGCGATTCTGGTTGGCTTCAACGTACGTGCTGATGCATCCGCACGTAAAGTTATCGACGCGGAAAGCCTGGATCTGCGCTACTACTCCGTCATCTACCATCTGATCGACGAAGTGAAAGCAGCGATGAGCGGCATGCTGTCTCCGGAACTGAAACAGCAGATCATTGGTCTGGCTGAAGTCCGTGATGTGTTCAAATCGCCGAAATTCGGCGCCATCGCAGGCTGTATGGTTACCGAAGGTACGATCAAGCGTCATAACCCAATCCGCGTCCTGCGCGACAACGTGGTTATCTATGAAGGCGAGCTGGAATCCCTGCGCCGCTTCAAAGATGACGTTAACGAAGTTCGTAACGGTATGGAGTGTGGTATCGGCGTTAAGAACTACAACGACGTTCGCGTTGGCGATATGATCGAAGTGTTCGAAATCATCGAGATTCAACGTACCATCGATTAATCGTTTAGTAGGCCGGGGAAGCGCAGCGCCACCCGGTTATACAAAATTAAAGGGGGCCGCGTGGCCCCCTTATTTGTCTGGAGAATTTATTATGGCGAAAGAATTTGGTCGCCCGCAGCGCGTGGCCCAGGAGATGCAAAAAGAGATCGCAATCATCCTGCAGCGCGAAATTAAAGACCCGCGTCTGGGCATGATGACGACCGTTTCAGGCGTTGAAATGTCCCGCGACCTGGCCTATGCCAAAGTGTTTGTGACCTTCCTGAACGACAAAGACGAAGCCGCCGTGAAAGCGGGGATCAAGGCCTTACAGGAAGCGTCTGGTTTTATCCGCTCGCTGCTGGGCAAAGCGATGCGCCTGCGTATCGTGCCGGAGCTGACTTTCTTCTACGACAATTCATTAGTCGAAGGGATGCGCATGTCGAACCTGGTGACCAGCGTGGTAAAACATGACGATGAACGTCGTGTGAACCCGGACGACAGTAAGGAGGACTAATGAGTCGTCCTCGTCGTCGCGGCCGTGACGTGCATGGCGTACTGTTGCTGGATAAACCGCAGGGCGCATCCAGCAACGACGTGCTGCAGAAAGTTAAGCGGCTTTATAATGCTAATCGGGCAGGGCACACCGGGGCGCTGGATCCGCTGGCGACCGGTATGCTGCCGATTTGCCTCGGGGAAGCGACAAAGTTTTCCCAGTATCTGCTCGATTCTGACAAGCGCTACCGCGTGATTGCCAGGCTTGGCCAGCGCACCGATACCTCTGATGCCGATGGCCAGGTGGTGGAAGAGCGTCCGCTGACGTTTAGCCCGGAGCAGCTGGCGGCAGCGCTCGACGGCTTCCGTGGCGAAACCCAGCAGGTACCGTCGATGTATTCGGCGCTGAAATACCAGGGGAAAAAGCTGTACGAATATGCCCGACAGGGGATTGAAGTACCGCGTGAATCCCGGCCGATTACGGTGTACGAGCTGCTGTTTATTCGCCATGAGGGGACGGAGCTTGAGCTGGAGATTCACTGCTCGAAAGGCACCTATATCCGCACGATTATTGATGACTTAGGCGAGAAACTCGGGTGCGGCGCGCACGTCATTTTCCTGCGTCGCCTGGCGGTCAGTAAATATCCCGTCGAACGGATGGTGACGCTGGAGCAGCTGCAGGCGCTGGTCGAACAAGCACATGCGCAGGATATTCCCGCAGCCCAGCTGCTGGACCCGCTGCTGATGCCGATGGACAGTCCGGCTTCGGATTACCCGCTGGTGAATATTCCGGAAACCTCGGCCGTCTACTTTAAAAACGGTAACCCGGTGCGGACATCGGGCGCGCCGCTGCAGGGGCTGGTTCGCGTTACTGAAGGCGCTGAAGAGAAGTTTCTTGGTATGGGTGAGATGGATGATGAAGGCCGCGTGGCGCCTCGTCGTCTGGTGGTTGAATACCCTGTCTGAGCGCTTTCCTTGCGATAAAAGGCTGCTGCGAGTAGAATATCGCCGCTTAACGTTCGCCAACGTGTTTTAACATTTGCGAGCGTTATATCAGGGGTTGCTGAATTAGAGATCGGCACCCTTTCTTTCTTTTAATTTTGGAGTTCGAAAATGTCTCTAAGCGTTGAAGCTAAAGCAAAAATCGTTTCTGAGTTCGGTCGTGGCGAAAACGACAGCGGTTCTACTGAAGTTCAGGTTGCACTGCTGACTGCACAGATCAACCACCTGCAGGGTCACTTTGCAGAGCACAAAAAAGATCACCACAGCCGTCGTGGTCTGCTGCGCATGGTTTCTCAGCGTCGTAAACTGCTCGACTACCTGAAACGTAAAGATGTTGCACGTTACTCTGCTCTGATCGAGCGTCTGGGTCTGCGTCGCTAATTCTGCGAGTTTCAGAAGAAGGGGCCTCACGGCCCCTTTTTTCGACCGGGCGGCAGCAATTCATTAAAAACTCATGTATTGTTGCTATTAATGATCTTCATGCAGAGGTTCGCGCGGCTAATGAGAGGCTTGACTCGCAGGGGCGGGTAAAGGTTGTCATTAGTCGCGAGGATGCAGAAGATCGGGTCATACGATGTCTTATCGTGGATTTGACATCATCTATAGATAAAAGGATAGAATTTTGCTTAATCCGATCGTTCGTAAATTCCAGTACGGCCAACATACCGTAACGCTGGAGACCGGCATGATGGCGCGCCAGGCAACTGCCGCCGTTATGGTTAGCATGGATGACACCGCGGTATTCGTTACCGTTGTGGGCCAGAAAAAAGCGAAGCCAGGCCAGGATTTCTTCCCGCTGACCGTTAACTATCAAGAGCGTACCTACGCTGCAGGTAAAATCCCGGGTGGTTTCTTCCGTCGTGAAGGCCGTCCGAGCGAAGGCGAAACCCTGATCGCGCGTCTGATTGACCGCCCGGTTCGCCCGCTGTTCCCGGAAGGCTTCGTTAACGAAGTTCAGGTTATCGCGACCGTGGTTTCCGTTAACCCGCAGGTTAACCCGGATATCGTCGCGATGATCGGCGCTTCCGCAGCGCTGTCCCTGTCCGGTATTCCGTTCAACGGCCCAATTGGCGCCGCTCGCGTGGGTTATATTAATGACCAGTACGTGCTGAACCCGACCCAGGAAGAGCTGAAGTCCAGCAAACTGGATCTGGTTGTCGCAGGTACCGAAGCCGCAGTACTGATGGTTGAATCCGAAGCTGAACTGCTGAGCGAAGACCAGATGCTGGGCGCGGTCGTGTTTGGTCACGACCAGCAGCAGGTGGTTATTCAGAACATCAACGATCTGGTGAAAGAAGCCGGTAAGCCGCGCTGGGACTGGCAGCCGGAAGTGGTTGATGCGGCGCTGAACGCGCGCGTTGCCGCGCTGGCTGAATCTCGCCTGAGCGATGCTTACCGTATCACCGACAAACAGGAGCGCTATGCTCAGGTTGACGTGATCAAATCTGAAACTATCGCGACCCTGGTTGCGGAAGATGAAGCTCTGGACGCTAACGAACTGGGCGAAATCCTGCACGCAATCGAGAAAAACGTGGTGCGTAGCCGCGTACTGGCCGGTGAGCCGCGTATCGATGGTCGTGAAAAAGATATGATTCGTGGTCTGGACGTTCGTACCGGCGTTCTGCCGCGTACCCACGGTTCCGCACTGTTTACCCGTGGCGAAACTCAGGCGCTGGTTACCGCGACCCTGGGTACCGCACGCGACGCGCAGAACATCGATGAACTGATGGGCGAGCGCACGGACTCCTTCCTGTTCCACTATAACTTCCCTCCGTACTCCGTAGGCGAAACGGGAATGGTCGGTTCTCCGAAGCGTCGTGAAATTGGTCACGGTCGTCTGGCTAAGCGCGGCGTACTGGCCGTGATGCCGACTATCGAAGAGTTCCCGTACACCGTTCGCGTGGTTTCTGAAATCACCGAATCTAACGGCTCCTCCTCCATGGCTTCCGTCTGTGGCGCTTCTCTGGCGCTGATGGACGCAGGCGTGCCGGTGAAAGCCGCCGTTGCGGGTATCGCAATGGGTCTGGTGAAAGAAGGCGACAACTTCGTCGTACTGTCTGACATTCTGGGCGATGAAGATCACCTGGGCGATATGGACTTCAAAGTAGCGGGTTCCCGCGAAGGTATCTCTGCTCTGCAGATGGATATCAAAATTGAAGGTATCACCAAAGAGATCATGCAGGTTGCTCTGAACCAGGCTAAAGGTGCGCGTCTGCACATCCTGGGCGTGATGGAACAGGCGATTAACGCGCCGCGCGGCGATATCTCTGAATTCGCACCGCGTATCCACACGATCAAGATCAGTCCGGACAAAATCAAAGACGTTATCGGTAAGGGCGGTTCCGTTATTCGTGCGCTGACCGAAGAAACCGGCACCACTATCGAAATCGAAGATGACGGTACCGTGAAGATCGCGGCAACCGACGGCGACAAAGCGCAGCACGCGATTCGTCGTATCGAAGAGATCACCGCTGAGATCGAAGTTGGCCGTATCTATAACGGTAAAGTGACCCGTATCGTTGACTTTGGCGCGTTTGTTGCCATTGGCGGCGGTAAAGAAGGTCTGGTTCACATCTCTCAAATCGCCGACAAGCGCGTTGAGAAAGTGACCGACTATCTGCAGATGGGTCAGGAAGTGCCGGTTAAGGTTCTGGAAGTTGACCGTCAGGGCCGCGTCCGTCTGAGCATCAAAGAAGCAACTGAACAAACTCAGCCTGCGGCTGCGCCGGAAGCTCCGGCTGCCGAACAGCAGGGCGAGTAAGGTTGCCGTTTGCCCTCCGCATTGCGGAGGGCGCATTGCGGGCAGGACGCCCTGTTTGCAGCCGGGGAACTGGACGTTCATCCAATCGTTGTCTTCGGGAGTGGGAAATGAAGCCTTTTTTGCGCTGGTGTTTCGTGGCGACAGCTCTCACGCTGGCAGGATGCAGTAACTCTGCCTGGCGTAAGGACGCAGTCCTCGCGGTGCCATTGCAACCGACTTTGCAGCAGGAAGTGATTCTGGCGCGCATGGAACAAATTCTTGCCAGTCGGGCTTTAACCGATGACGAACGCGCACAGCTTTTATATGAGCGCGGAGTGTTGTATGATAGTCTCGGTCTGAGGGCATTAGCGCGAAATGATTTTTCACAAGCGCTGGCAATCCGACCGGATATGCCTGAAGTATTCAATTACTTAGGCATTTACTTAACGCAGGCAGGCAATTTTGATGCTGCCTATGAAGCGTTTGATTCTGTACTTGAGCTTGATCCAACTTACAACTACGCGCACTTAAATCGCGGTATCGCCCTGTATTACGGCGGTCGCGCTAAGTTAGCGCAAGATGATCTGCTGGCGTTTTATCAAGACGATCCCAATGATCCTTTCCGAAGCCTGTGGCTTTATCTCGCCGAGCGTCAGCTCGATGAGAAGCAGGCGCTTGAAGCACTGAGACAGCGCTTAAACAAGTCGGATAAAGAACAATGGGGATGGAACATTGTCGGGTTCTACCTTGGCGACATTAGCGAAAAAGAGCTAATGGACCGTCTGAAGGCAGACGCAACGGATAACACCTCGCTCGCTGAGCATCTCAGTGAAACCAACTTCTATTTAGGTAAGTACTACCTAAGTCTGGGGGACAAGGACAGCGCTACGGCACTGTTCAAACTGGCGGTCGCAAACAACGTTCATAACTACGTTGAGCACCGATACGCATTGTTGGAATTATCGCTCTTGGGCCAGGAGCAAGACGACCTGGCAGAATCGGACCAGCAATAGCTGACGAACACATCAGCCCTTTTTTGATTGCCATCACCTTTGCGGGTGAGGGCGTTGTTGTTCGTTAATACACCTACTTTGAGCCGGTTCACACTTTTCAATGAAAATTACCGTAAATTTTCACGATGAGTTATGTAGACTGGCCGCCATTAATTTTGAGGCACACGTACTACATGGCTGAATTCGAAACCACTTTTGCAGATCTGGGCCTGAAGGCTCCCATCCTTGAAGCGCTTAACGATCTGGGTTACGAAAAACCATCTCCGATCCAGGCTGAGTGCATTCCGCATCTGCTGGGCGGCCGCGACGTTCTGGGTATGGCCCAGACGGGTAGCGGTAAAACCGCAGCGTTCTCTTTACCGCTGCTGAACAACATCGATCCTGAGCTGAGAGCACCGCAGATTCTGGTGCTGGCGCCGACCCGCGAACTGGCGGTACAGGTTGCTGAAGCAATGACGGAATTCTCTAAACATATGCGCGGCGTAAACGTGGTTGCCCTGTACGGCGGCCAGCGTTATGACGTGCAGCTGCGCGCGCTGCGTCAGGGGCCGCAAATCGTTGTCGGTACCCCGGGTCGTCTGCTGGACCACCTGAAACGCGGTACGCTGGATCTCTCTAAGTTGAGCGGTCTGGTTCTGGATGAAGCTGACGAAATGCTGCGCATGGGCTTCATCGAAGACGTAGAAACCATTATGGCGCAGATCCCGGAGGGTCATCAGACCGCTCTGTTCTCTGCCACCATGCCGGAAGCCATTCGCCGTATTACCCGCCGCTTTATGAAAGAGCCGCAGGAAGTGCGCATCCAGTCGAGCGTAACGACTCGCCCGGACATCAGCCAGAGCTACTGGACTGCTTACGGTATGCGTAAAAACGAAGCGCTGGTGCGTTTCCTGGAAGCGGAAGATTTTGATGCGGCGATTATCTTCGTTCGTACCAAAAACGCGACCCTGGAAGTGGCCGAAGCGCTGGAGCGTAGCGGTTATAGCAGCGCTGCGCTGAACGGCGATATGAACCAGTCCCTGCGTGAGCAGACTCTGGAGCGTCTGAAAGACGGTCGTCTGGATATCCTGATTGCAACCGACGTTGCGGCCCGTGGCCTGGACGTTGAGCGTATCAGCCTGGTGGTTAACTATGATATCCCGATGGATTCCGAGTCTTACGTTCACCGTATCGGCCGTACGGGTCGTGCGGGTCGTGCTGGCCGCGCGCTGCTGTTCGTTGAGAACCGCGAGCGTCGTCTGCTGCGCAATATCGAACGTACGATGAAGCTGACCATTCCGGAAGTTGAACTGCCGAACGCAGAACTGCTGGGCAAACGCCGTCTGGAAAAATTCGCGGCGAAAGTTCAGCAGCAGCTGGAAAGCAGCGATCTGGATCAGTACCGTGCGCTGCTGGCGAAAATCCAGCCGTCTGCCGAAGGCGAAGAGCTGGACGTGGAAACGCTGGCCGCCGCGCTGCTGAAAATGGCTCAGGGCGAACGTCCGCTGATCCTGCCGCCGGATGCGCCTATGCGTCCTAAGCGCGAGTTCCGCGACCGTGACGATCGTTTCGAACGTCGCGGCGACCGTAACGACCGTGGCCCGCGCGGCGACCGTCCGGAACGCAGCGGCGAAGATCGTCCGAAGCGTGAGCGTCGTGACGTTGGCGATATGGAACTGTACCGTATTGAAGTGGGCCGTGATGACGGCGTTGAAGTTCGTCACATCGTTGGCGCAATTGCTAACGAAGGCGACATCAGCAGCCGTTACATCGGTAACATCAAGCTGTTTGGTTCTCACTCCACCATCGAACTGCCGAAAGGCATGCCGGGCGAAGTGCTGCAGCACTTTACGCGTACCCGCATCCTGAACAAGCCGATGAACATGCAGCTGCTGGGCGATGCTCAGCCGCGTCCTGAACGCAGCGGCGAACGTCGTGGCGGCGGTGAGCGTCGTGAAGGCGGTCGTAGCTTCGGCGGCGGTGAACGTCGTGAAGGCCGTGGTTTCGGCGGTGAGCGTCGCGAAGGCGGCCGTGGTGAAGGTCGCCGTTTCAGCGGTGAACGTCGCGAAGGTGGCCGCGCGCCGCGCCGCGATGATGCTTCAGCGCCGCGTCGCGATGACTCCGCAGGTCGTCGTCGTTTCGGTGGCGATGCATAATTAGCGCTTTCCGCTAACGTAAAGTAAACGATACAGCCCCGATCTTAACGATTGGGGCTTTTTTTATTTCCTTTGTACTCGTGTACTGGTACAGTGCGTCACGTTGATAACAAGAAAAGTATTTTCGACTGGAGATTTCGGCAAATGGCGACACTTACCACTACGGCAACCCGACCGTCCTTATTTGGCGGCGTAGTGATTATCGGCGGGACAATTATTGGCGCGGGCATGTTTTCGCTGCCGGTTGTGATGTCCGGCGCATGGTTCTTCTGGTCTCTGGCGGCGCTGGTTTTTACCTGGTTTTGTATGCTGCATTCCGGGTTGATGATCCTCGAAGCGAACCTGAATTATCGGATTGGTTCGAGCTTCGATACCATTACTAAAGATCTGCTCGGTAAAGGCTGGAATCTGGTTAACGGCGTGTCGATCGCCTTTGTACTTTATATTCTGACTTACGCCTATATCTCCGCCAGCGGCTCGATCCTGCACCATACGTTTAGCGAAATGTCGCTGAACGTACCGGCAAGGGCGGCAGGTTTCGGCTTTGCGCTGCTGGTGGCGTTTATCGTCTGGTTGAGCACCAAAGCGGTGAGCCGCATGACGGCCATTGTGCTGGGAGCTAAGGTCATTACCTTCTTTTTGACCTTTGGCAGCCTGTTGGGGCACGTCCAGCCGACCACCCTGTTTAACGTGGCTGAACAAAATGCCTCGTATATGCCCTACCTGCTGATGACGCTGCCGTTCTGCCTCGCGTCCTTCGGCTATCACGGCAACGTGCCGAGCCTGATGAAGTACTACGGCAAAGATCCGCGCACAATCGTTAAGTGCCTGGTTTACGGTACGCTGCTGGCGCTGGGTCTGTACGTGGTGTGGCTGCTGGTGACGATGGGCAATATCCCACGCCCTGAGTTTATCGGTATTGCGCAGAAGGGGGGCAACATAGATGTCCTGGTCCAGGCGCTCAGTGGGGTTCTGAACAGCCGGAGTCTGGATCTGCTGTTAGTCATCTTTTCGAACTTTGCCGTTGCCAGTTCATTCCTTGGCGTGACGCTCGGTCTGTTTGATTATCTGGCGGATCTGTTCGGGTTCGATGACTCCTCGCTGGGACGCTTTAAAACCGCGCTTCTCACCTTTGTTCCGCCGATGGCGGGTGGCCTGCTGTGGCCGAACGGATTCCTCTACGCGATCGGCTATGCGGGGCTGGCGGCGACGATCTGGGCGGCAATTGTACCGGCGCTGCTGGCTCGCGCATC
Source organism: Klebsiella sp. Q11 (assembly GCF_964241505.1). Taxonomy (NCBI): domain Bacteria; kingdom Pseudomonadati; phylum Pseudomonadota; class Gammaproteobacteria; order Enterobacterales; family Enterobacteriaceae; genus Klebsiella; species Klebsiella sp. Q11. The sequence continues at coordinate 207,656 of NZ_CAXSXW010000009.1, read as the reverse complement.
GCGCAAACGCTTTGGTAGCCCATTGTTTCGCGTTTGGGGCGGAAAGCCGATGATTGCTTTGGTTCTGCTGTTCGGGCTGGGTAACGTTATCGTGCATTTCCTGTCGAGCTTTAACGTATTACCCACCTATCACTAATTGAAAATGCGGCAGAAATGCCGCATTTTTCACTATCCGAGAAGCTCTTCTTTCACCTGCATCGCCAAATCAAATGAATGCAGGCGCGCCTGATGATCGAAGATTTGGCCGTTGACCATGATTTCATCGGCCTGGGTTTCCCGCAGGATCGACTCCAGCCCGTGACGGATTTTCGCTTTATCGCCGACCAGCGACATGCTCAGCGCTTTTTCGACGCCGTACTGCTCTGAAGCGGACCACAGCTGATGCATATTTTGCACCGGCGGCGGCAGCTGTCCGGTCTCGCCGCGGCGCAGTTTGACGAACGCCTGCTGCATGGACGTAAACAGAAATTCCGCATCTCTGTCGCTGTCGGCGGCAATAATATTAATGCATACCATCGCGTACGGCTTCGCTAACCGCTCTGACGGCTGGAAGTGGGTGCGGTAGAGGTGCAGGGCCTGAAAGAGCATATCCGGGGCGAAGTGCGAGGCAAAGGCAAACGGCAGCCCAAGCTGCGCCGCCAGCTGGGCGCTGTACAGGCTTGAGCCGAGCAGCCAGACCGGGATCTTCTCGCCATACCCGGGAACCGGGCGCACGTGCGGATTAGGATCGCGGGCGTCGAACCAGTCCACCAGCTCCGCGACATCGCGCGGGAAGTTATCGACATCGCCGCTCATATGGCGACGCAGCGCGCGCATGGTTGGCTGATCGCTGCCCGGCGCGCGGCCAAGGCCGAGATCGATGCGTCCCGGGTAGAGCGTATTGAGCGTACCGAACTGCTCGGCAATCACCAGCGGCGAATGGTTCGGCAGCATCACGCCGCCGGAGCCCAGATGCAGAGTGGTGGTATTCGCGGCAAGGTAGCCAATCAGTACGGAAGTCGCCGCGCTGGCGATACCGACCATATTATGGTGTTCGGCCAGCCAGTAGCGGTGATAGCCGCGCTTTTCCGCCAGCTGCGCCAGGTCTAAAGAGTGGGAGAAGGCTTCCTTTGCGGAAGAACCTTGCGGGATCGGCGCCAGATCGAGCACCGAGAACGAAACAGATTTGTCAGTCATAAAGGCTCACTTTGCTACAGCATCGTCATCAGATTGAAGGTCTTCTTCCAGCCTGGCGCATCCAGGATACGCCAGCCAGAAAAGCTGCATCTTTAATAGTGCATTAAAAAGCAGCGATAGCCATTAACAAAGTGAGCGGTTAATCAGCTCTGCAATTCCAGCCCGGCCAGCCGTCGCCAGTAGCCGTTGCAATCGCTGTTCGCCGTCAGCGGCAGCGGCGCCGCGCCGTTTTCATTCGCCCGGAAGGCGTCCAGCATAGAGAAGGTCTCGCTACCCAGCGGCGACAGGCGAACCATATCCACCAGCCCGGTCATGGTGTTTAGCTCATTCCCGAGGTTGTAGACGTAGCCGCTCATGGTCTGAATGCCGTTGAGGACGAACACCTGCTGGTTCTCCTGCGAAAGCACGTCGCGCCCGTTAGGGTATTTTATGCAGCAGGTTTCACACTCGTCTTTCGGCCGGTCTTCCGAGCGCGCGGTAAAGCAGCGGGCGGAGTAGGCCAGCGGCAGATGACCGTAGCTCAGGACCTCTACCTCAAACCGGTCGCGAATGCCCAGCTCGTCGCACTGGGTCAGCAAATTCGCCAGCCAGTCGCGGGAAAGTTCGACCGGCATACACCAGCGCACCATGCCCTGCTTGAGCAGCAGACGCAGGGTGACGGCGTTGTAGCAGTTAAGCGCGTGCCCGGCGACGAACGGCAGTTTACGTTCCGCGCACAGGTTAACGACGCCGAGATCGCTGGCTTCAATCAGAAATTCGCCGTTATCGACATAGCGCTTCAGTTCGCCCAGCTCCGAGGACGCCTGCACCAGCGCGAGGGTGGAAAGCACCACCTGTTTACCGCTTCCCGCCAGCGTTTTTGCCATGTCGATCCAGTCGCCGACTTTGGTGGCGCGACGTTTGCTGCATACCGCTTCGCCGAGGTAAATCGTGTCCGCGCTGCAGCTTGCCGCCTGCTGGTAAAAATCTTCCAGCGTCTCTTTTGGCCAGTAATAAAGCACCGGCCCTAATGAATATTTCATTGCTGTTCTCACTGCCATTTACGGTGATAGGCGCCAAGGGTGGTTTGCGTCCCTTCGGACATGGAACCGAGGGTCTCCATCCACGCGGACTGCGGTACGAAGTTTTGCGGATCGGCTTTGCAGCGATCGATCGCCTGACGCCAGACTTTCGCCACCTGGGTGACGTACGCCGGACTGCGCTGGCGGCCCTCGATTTTGACCGAGGCAATATTTGCCGCCATCAGCTCCGGCAGCAGCTCCAGGGTGTTCAGGCTGGTGGGCTCTTCCAGCGCGTGGTAGCGTTCGCCGTCGACCAGATACCGCCCTTTACAGAGGGTGGGATAGCCGGCGTTTTCACCGTCCCGATAGCGGTCAATCAGCACTTCGTTAAGGCGTGATTCCAGCCCCTGCGGCGTTTGCTGCCAGCGCACGAAGCGCGCCGGCGAACAGGCGCCGACGGTATTCGGCGATTCGCCGGTCAGATAAGAGGAAAGGTAGCAGCGTCCTTCCGCCATAATGCACAGGCTACCGAAGGCAAAAACCTCCAGCGGCACCGGCGTGGCGCGCGCCAGCTGTTTGACCTGGTGAATCGACAGCACGCGCGGCAGCACCACGCGGGCGACGTCAAAATTGCGATGATAAAACTTTACCGCCTCTTCGTTGGTGGCCGAGGCCTGGACGGAAACGTGGCGCTCAATATGCGGATAACGCTCGGCGGCGTATTCCAGCATCGCGATATCGGCGAGGATCAGCGCGTCGGCGCCCAGCTGCGCCGCCATGTCGACCGCGCGCTGCCAGCGGGCATAACCATCAGGATGCGCGAAGGTGTTAATGGCAATATGCAGTTTGCGACGATGCTGGTGCACAAAGCTGACGGCTTCCTGCAGTTTCTTTTCGGTGAAATTAAGGCCGGCAAAGTGGCGGGCGTTGGTGTCATCTTTCAGCCCGATATAGACGGCATCGGCGCCGTTTTCGATGGCCGCCTTAAGCGCCGGAAGGTTACCGGCTGGGCAGAGCAGCTCCATAATTTTTCCTGAAAAACGCGGCCCGTCAGGGACGCTGGATGGTTAATGAGCTGGGATTTTAGTTAACCTTTTGGTGACAATTTTTGATTTGAGGCAGTTAAAAGCGTATTGGCGGGATCAATACCTGCGGCCCGGCATCGTGATTTTGTTGATTTACGCCGCTATGTCGTTTATTTGATATGGCACAATAGAGGAACTATTGCATTCATGGAGTAAAGCTTGTGTTGGATAAACTGCGTTCCAAACTGGTTCACTTTGGCCCGTCGATGATGAGCGTGCCGGTTAAGCTGGCGCCATTTGCCCTCAAGCGCCAGGTGCTGGAACAGGTATTAAGCTGGCAATTTCGCCAGGCGCTGGCGGATGGGGAACTGGAGTTTCTCGAGGGGCGCTGGTTAAGTATTCATGTGCGCGACATCGGCCTGCTGTGGTATACCTCGGTGGTGGACGGTCGTCTGGTGGTCAGCCCTGCGGCTGAAGCGGACGTCAGCTTCAGCGCCGACGCCAGCGACTTGCTGATGATCGCGGCGCGTAAGCAGGATCCGGATACGCTGTTCTTCCAGCGTCGCCTGGTTATCGAAGGCGATACCGAGCTGGGACTGTATGTAAAAAACCTGATGGATGCCATTGAGCTGGAGCAGATGCCAAAGGCGCTGCGTATTATGCTGCTGCAGCTGGCGGACTTTGTTGAAGCTGGCCTGAAAGGCCCGCAGAAACCTGAACAGACATCGGTAGGTGAGGCATGCTGATTCGAGTAGAGATTGGGATTGATGCGCCGGGTATCGATGCTCTATTGCGTCGTACCTTCGGCGGCGACGCGGAAGCGCAGCTGGTGCACAGTCTTCGTGAAGATGGCCTGATCACGCTGGGCGTGGTGGCGACGGATGACGAAGGTCAGGTCGTAGGCTACGTGGCCTTTAGCCCGGTCGCCGTCGAAGGCGAAGAGCTGCAGTGGGTTGGACTGGCTCCGCTGGCGGTCGATGAAAGCTACCGCGGTCAGGGCATCGGGCGTCAACTGGTCTATGAAGGGCTCGATTCCCTGAACGAGTTTGGCTATGCCGCCGTCGTGACGCTTGGCGATCCGGCGCTGTATGGCCGTCTGGGCTTTGAACCCGCGGCGCGTTTCGATCTGCGCTGCCGCTGGCCCGATAGCGCCGAGGCTTTCCAGGTGCATCGTCTGGCCGATGACGCGCTGAACGGCGTGAGCGGGCTGGTCGAATATAGCGACCACTTTAATCGCTTCTGAGGCTTTCCAGCAGCGCCTCAAATGAACCGTCCCCGGCAACGAGGCGCTCTTTCTGGCGCTTCGTTAGCTGCTTAATACGATACTCAAGCCGCAACGCTAGTGAGCGTTCACCAACTTCCTGGCTGAAGGCCAGCTCAAGCTCGCCTTTTCCACGCAGCGCTTTCGCGCCCTTGCCAGTCTGGTGCTGGCAAAAGCGGCGTGAAACATCGGTGGTAATCCCGGTATAAAGGCGATTATCGGCGGTACGAATCAAATAGAGAAACCAGCACACGGTACAGAGGTCGCTATGTTAAGGTGTGAGCACCATAACATACTGGAGAGTAAAGATGGATACGCTCGCCGCGATCGGCCGCTGGCTGGGTAAGCAGCACGTCGTGACCTGGTGCGTCGCCCGCGATGATGAGCTGTGGTGCGCCAATGCTTTTTACGTTTATGACCCGGAGAAGGTCGCATTTTATCTGCTCAGCGATGAAAAAACGCGCCACGGTCAAATGACCGGGGAAAGCGCCAACGTGGCCGGGACGGTCAACGGCCAGCCAAAGAGCGTGGCGCTGATCCGCGGCGTACAGTTCAAAGGTAAAATTCGCCGCCTCACCGGGGAAGAAGAGGCGGCGATGCGCAAGCGCTACGTCAGCCGTTTTCCTGTCGCCCGCATGCTATCGGCGCCAGTCTGGGAGATACGTCCCGATGAGATCAAGTTCACCGATAACACGCTGGGGTTTGGGAAAAAGCTGCACTGGCTGCGCGAATCAGGCGCCGAGCAGGCGTAAGGCTTCACGATTAAAGGCCGGCAGGTCGTCCGGGGTTCTGCTGGTCACCAGCTGTTCGTTGTCGATCACCACTTCCTGGTCATAGAATTCGCCACCGGCGTTTTTCACGTCGACTACGATAGGCTTCACGGCCGTCAGTTTACGCCCGCGAATCACATCAGCGCTAATCAACAGCTGCGGGCCATGGCAGATGGCGAAGACCGGTTTGCCGCTATTGACAAAATCGCGGGTGAAGGTGACAAAGCGTTCGTCGCCGCGCAGCGAGTCCGGTGAATATCCGCCCGGCAGCAGCAGGGCGTCGAAGTCGGCAGGGCTGACGTCATCAATGGCTTTATCGATAACGACTTCAGCTTCCCCTTTTTTTCCTTTTACCTTCTTCCCCGCCTGTTTTTCAATGGTCACCACCTTGTGTCCGGCCAGACGGTAGGCGTCCGCGGGTGAGGTGAACTCCGAGTCTTCAAAGTCGTCGGTAATTAAAACGGCTATCTTCTTACTCATTCTTCCTCCAGTGTTTCGGTGTGGAATGAGGCATTTCCCTGATGATGATGGATAATTACCTCGTAGAGTATTAAGTCTGGAACATGAGGCTGGGATCGCAACATAGAAAAATCTGCAAAGGAGTTTCGATGAGTCAGGTACTGTTAACGGGGGCAACCGGGTTAGTTGGTGGTCACTTACTGCGAATGCTACTCAACGCACAGGATATTAAGTCCATTGCTGCGCCCACGCGTCGGCCGCTGAGCGATATCTCCGGCGTATTTAACCCGCACGATCCGCAGCTCACGGATGCGCTGGCGCAGGTGGTCGATCCGGTCGATATTGTTTTCTGCTGCCTGGGGACCACCCGCCGGGAAGCGGGAAGCAAAGAGGCGTTTGTGCATGCCGATTATACGCTGGTCATTGATACCGCGCTGGTGGGGAAAAAGCTGGGCGCGCAGCATATGCTGGTGGTCAGCGCGATGGGGGCGAACGCGCATTCCCCCTTTTTCTATAATCGGGTAAAAGGCGAGATGGAAGAGGCGCTGATTGCGCAGCAGTGGCCGAGGTTGACGATTGCCCGTCCATCAATGCTGGTAGGCGAGCGCGAAAAAAAACGCGCCGGCGAGACGCTCCTTGCGCCGCTTTTTAGCCTGCTGCCGGGAAACCTGAAATCGATAGACGCGCGGGACGTGGCAAGCGCGCTACTCGCGGAGGCGCTCTCGCCCGCGCAGGAAGGCGTCCGCATTCTCTCCTCGTCGCAGCTGCGCGAGAGGGCCGCGCGCGCGGGGGATTACTGATTTCCAAAGTTTCCCCGGAGGCGTAGTATTCATGTCCTCAATTTATCATGACACTCCCTGGGGAATGCTATGGCTGGTCAGTCTTCATCTCAGGCGGCAGCACCGTTTCAATGGTGGAAGCCCGCGCTGTTTTTTCTCGTCGTTATCGTTGGTCTGTGGTTCGTTAAATGGCAGCCCTATTACGGCAAAGCCTTTACCGCCGCTGAGACGCACAGTATCGGCAAATCCATTCTTGCAAATAGCGATGCGAATCCTTTCGCTGCGGCCTGGGATTACGCGCTGGTCTATTTCCTGGCGGTATGGAAAGCGGCGGTATTAGGCGTGCTGCTGGGATCGCTCATTCAGGTGCTGATCCCGCGTGACTGGCTGCGGCGCACGTTAGGGCAATCGCGTTTTCGCGGTACGCTGCTGGGGACCGCATTCTCTCTACCGGGGATGATGTGCACCTGCTGCGCCGCGCCGGTGGCTGCGGGAATGCGTAAACAGCAGGTATCCATGGGCGGCGCGCTGGCATTCTGGCTGGGCAATCCGCTGCTCAACCCGGCGACGCTGGTGTTTATGGGCTTCGTGCTGGGCTGGCAGTTTGCGCTGATTCGCCTGCTGGCGGGACTGGCGACCGTACTGGTGGTCGCCACGCTGGTTCAGAAATGGGTGAAAGAAGCGGCGACGCAGCCGGTTCCCGTGCCTGAAATGTCGGTCACAACGGGGCAGGACGGCTTCTTCAGCCGCTGGCTGCGCGCGCTGTGGACGCTGTTCTGGAATACCATCCCGGTTTATATTCTGGCGGTTCTGGTGCTGGGCGCTGCGCGGGTGTGGCTATTCCCTCACGCCGATGGCGTGGTGGAGAATACGCTGTTCTGGGTGATTGCCATGGCGATTGCCGGCTGCCTGTTTGTGATACCGACGGCGGCGGAGATCCCGATTGTGCAGACCATGATGCTGGCAGGAATGGGCATGGCGCCCGCGCTGGCGCTGCTGATTACGCTGCCTGCTGTCAGCGTACCGTCACTGATTATGCTGCGTAAAGCGTTCCCGGCGAAGGCGCTGTGGCTGACCGGTGGGCTGGTGGCGCTGTGCGGCGCGGTGGTTGGGGGCGTCGCTTTACTCTGATGATCTTCCCGGAGGCGGCGCTGCGCGCCTGTCCGGGCTATCGGCCCACAGCCAACGGTGAACCCGTAGCCCGGCTCAGCGTAGCGCAGGCCGGGAGGCAGAGACGCTTACTTGATATAGGTAAAGGCGGTGGTGACGCGAGACACGCCGCTCACCCGGCTGGCGATATCCGCCGCCGCGCGTCCTTCACGGTCGGTGACCAGACCCATCAGGAACACTTCACCGTTTTCGGTTGTCACCTTCACGTTGGAGGATTTCACCTGGTCGGTACCCAGCAGCTGGGAGCGGACTTTGGTGGTGATCCAGGTATCCGAAGACGCGGTTCCTAAGCCGATCGGCTGGCCCTGACGCACTTCGTTAAACACCTCCGTCGTACCTTCTACGCCCATAGCGATTTGCTTCGCGCGCGCGGAGAGATCGGACGTTGGGGACTGCCCGGTCAGCAGAACTTTGCCCTGGTAGGCGGTCACGTTGATGCGGGCCTGTTTCTTAATTTGTTCATCTTTCGACAGCGCGCTGTTAACGCGCAGCTCCAGCGTGCTGTCGTCCACCTGAGTACCTACCGTACGCGGGTCCGTCGCGGCTTTAGTGCCGACTGCTGCCGTTCCGACTACCGCGGCAGCAACGCATCCCTGAAGCAGTAGCGCAGACAGCAGAATGGCGAGGGGCGAGAGAGCCTTCATGTGTTCTCCTTAATCGTCCTGGTGTGGAAAAAGCGTGTTATCGATCAAATCGCACAGACAGTTGACGGTGAGCATGTGCATTTCCTGAATTCGCGCGCTGCGATGCGACGGAATGCGGATTTCGACGTCCTGCTGCCCTAACAGGCCAGCCAGTTCACCGCCGTCATAACCGGTTAACGCCACGATAGTCATATCGCGGGTGACCGCCGCCTCCACGGCTTTCACGATGTCCCGGCTGTTGCCGCGCGTAGAAATCGCCAGCAGCACGTCGCCGGCGTGTCCCAACGCTCGCACCTGCTTAGCATAGATTTCGTCATGCAGGCGATCGTTGGCAATTGCGGTTAAGACCACATTATCGGTATTTAGTGCAATGGCGGGTAAACCAGGACGCTCTGTTTCAAAACGGTTAATCATACTGGCAGCAAAATGCTGTGCGTTGGCGGCGGAAGTGCCATTACCACAACAGAGGATTTTGTTGCCGTTCAGCAGCGACTGAACGAGCGTCATCGCCGCACGGGAGATGGCGTCCGGGAGTGCTTCCGCTGCTGCAATTTGGGTTTGAATGCTTTCGGTGAAGCAGGCTTTGATTCTGTCGAGCACGGGATCCCTTAATTCGTTTACGCTATTCGCCAAAGGCGTTTTTTAGCCATTGGATGTCGTTTCCGGTGAAGGCTACCACATCGAAACGGCAATCCACAGTCTCAAAGCTCCCATTCTGTCGGCAGAGCCACAGACGCGCGGCTTTGAGCAGTCTTTGTTGCTTTTGCGGCGTCACGCTGGAGGCGGCATCGCCGTAGTTTGCGCTGCGACGATAGCGTACTTCGACAAAGACGGTGACGCTGCCGTCGCGCATGATGAGGTCTATCTCGCCGCCGCGCTCGCGGACGTTGGCGGCGATAAAACGCAGACCCTGGCTCTCCAGCCAGCGGCGCGCCTGGGTTTCCCAGGCATCGCCGGTCTGTTTACTTAGTTGGCTGCGACGATCTGCCCACCCTGGTATTTGAGCCATGACAGTTTCCTGTTGATCACGCAATCCTGCGTGGCCGTGAGATCGCCGGTATTGCCGTTCAGCTCAAAGCCGGGAACCTGGCGCATCTGCGAGAAATGGTTGGCCAGGGACCAGGCGTCGGCGCCCATGGCGTACAGGCGCGCCAGCGAGTAGTCGTTACGAACGGCGGCCAGCGCCTGCTGCTGCAGGGCAGGATTACTTCCCGCCAGCATCGGGATCTCGCTATATTGCAGACCTTCCATCTCCAGACGGAAGTCCGGTCCGGAAGTCCCCTGGGCGCTGCGGGAGCTGGCGTAGAGCGTTACGCCGCTCTGGCTGCCGTTACGCAGGGCGATCATCGGTTTGATGTAAGCGATTTGTTCCGGCGTGGCCAGGATATACGCGGCGTCGACGCCGCCGGTGCTGCTGACCGGCACATCGCTCGGGCTACCCAGGGCGCTGTCCTGCGCTGACGGCAGGGTTGAGACCGGCGTACCGCTTAGCGAAATACCGCTGTTGACGCTGCCGCGCAGCTCGGCGGTGGAGCCCAGGCGCTGTTGCAGGACGGTACCGCCCCCCAGCTTCAGCCACTCGTTGGCGAAGGCGGTAACCACCCGATCGCCCAGGGCGCCGCGAGGCACCAGCAGCAGCGGAGTCTGTTTGCCCTGATCGTGAATGTGATGCGCCGCGTCGCGGGCTTCATCTTCCGGCGAGAGGGCGAAATAGCAGATATTGGCCCGGCTTTCGATTTTTTCCGGCTGATTGAGCGCCAGCACGTTCAGCGAGGTATTGCTCTTGATGACATCTTCGACATTATCTTTCAGCAGCGGGCCGACGACGATGGTCGCGCCATCCTGCTGCACCTGGGCCAGCAGCTGGCTCATTGGCTGAGCGGTGGTGTCGTAGATTTTCAGTTCTGCGGAAGGGTTGGCTGGCGTTGCGGCGACGGCCTGAGCCTGCGGCGCTTCCGCCGGCTGGCTGGTGGCCTCCGGCGTCGGGGCTTGTACTGCCGCCGGCGCGGTGACCGGCGCCGCGGTTTGCGCCTGGTCGGCCGCTGGCGCCTGTACCGGGGTCTGAGCGTTATTGGTGGTCGTCAGATCGGTGACCTCCGCCTGCGATGGGCTGACTACGGCGCTTTCGGCAACGTTCGCCGCCTGGGCGACCTGGGCGGGTACTGCGCTTCCTGCAACGGCAGGCGCGCCGTTCTTCGCCGCTTCAAAGCCCTGCTGGATCGTGCGGCCAAAAATCGCCGCCTGGCCGTTTAACGGCAGCAGCAGGGCGATTTTATTGGTCGATGCGGCCTGGTAGTTCTGCATATTCACTAGCTGCGTCGGCAGCATTTTCGCCCCCGGATTTTGCGGGTAGCGAGTCTGCCAGTCTTTCACTCCCGCCTTGAGCATCGTCGGATCGCTGCGGTTATCAAACCACATGCGCTGCAGATCCAGCCAGCCCTGCAGGACGTTCTCATCGGCGTTAATGACCAGCGCGTTGGCCTGATCTTTGGTCATGGCGGTGAGCGCTTTCCAGGTCGCGTCGATGTTTTTCTGCTTTTGCGCAGGCAGGCTTAACAGCGACTGTTGGGCAATCAGGGCCCGCAGCAGGTTCAGCGAGGGTTGACCCTGGCTGGCGTCAATTTGCGCCTGCCAGTAGCGGGGCAGCTGGTTCTCCTCAAGGCTTGCCGGGTCGAGCTTGCTGAGCAGCGTCTGCGCGCCCTGGAAATCGTTCTGCGCCAGCTTCACTTCCACCGCCAGCAGCGACCTTTCGCGGCTTTGCGCACCGTTGAGATTAGACGGTAGCTGGTTGAACAGGTCGATCGCCTGCGGTTTCTTACCTTCCTTCAGCAGTGCACGAATGGCGAGTAATTGCCAGTTGGTCTTGCTATCATTCGTGCTTTGCTGCATCTGTTGCAGATAGTAACTGGAGTCTGCCTGGGCCGTACCCTGCAAATACGCCGTACTTTGATCCGGAGTATGGGTACCGCAGCCGGCAAAGATCAGCGCGGCCAGCAGTACGGGCAGACAACGCACGGGTTTAGAACGAAGAAATGTTGACGGTACCATATGTGTCCAGTGATATTTTTTTGGCTCAATGCTCAATATTAATTCGGCAATACGGACGAGACAATGAAACAACACGAATCAGCAGATAATTCTCAGGGACAGCTCTATATTGTGCCCACTCCGATAGGGAATCTGTCTGATATCACGCAACGCGCGCTGGAAGTGTTGCAAGCCGTTGATTTAGTTGCAGCGGAAGATACCCGCCATACCGGTTTGCTACTGCAGCATTTTGCGATCAACGCCCGTTTATTCGCGCTTCATGACCACAACGAGCAGCAAAAGGCGGAAACGCTGGTCGCGAAGCTTAAAGCGGGGCAAAACATCGCGCTGGTTTCCGACGCCGGAACGCCGCTGATTAACGATCCCGGCTATCATCTGGTGCGCACCTGCCGTGAAGCTAATATTCGCGTGGTGCCTCTGCCCGGCCCCTGTGCGGCGATTGCGGCGCTGAGCGCGGCGGGTCTGCCTTCGGATCGCTTCTGCTATGAAGGCTTTTTGCCTGCCAAATCCAAAGGGCGTCGTGACACGCTGAAGGCGCTGGAAGAAGAGCCGCGGACGATTATTTTTTATGAGTCTACCCACCGCCTGCTGGAAAGCCTGGAGGATATCTGCGCTGTGCTGGGGGAGTCCCGCTACGTGGTGCTGGCGCGTGAGCTAACCAAAACCTGGGAATCGATTCACGGAGCGCCGATCGGCGAGCTGCTGGCATGGGTGAAAGAGGACGAAAATCGCCGTAAAGGCGAGATGGTGCTGATCGTAGAAGGTTTTAAAGCGCAGGAAGAGGCGCTGCCGGCGGTAGCGCTGCGTACGCTGGCCCTGCTGCAGGCTGAGCTGCCGCTGAAAAAAGCCGCCGCGCTGGCTGCGGAAATCCACGGCGTGAAGAAAAACGCCCTGTATAAGTATGCCCTGGAGCAGCAGGGAGACTAATCTCATGAGTCATTACCAGCCGCCGTTTAGCATTACTCCTGCCATTCTCAATCTGGTTGTTGAGATTGGTGAGCTGTTAGGGCACTGGTCAGCTCAAACGGGACGAGCCTCCCCCCTTCTGCGAAAAGAGAATCGTATTCGTACGATTCAGGCGTCTTTGGCGATAGAGCATAACAGCCTGAGTACCGATCAGGTCACTGCGCTAGTGGAGGGTAAACGTGTTCTTGCGCCAGCAAAAGATATTCAGGAAGTGAGAAACGCTCTTCTGGCATATGAAAAAATGCCTACATGGAAAAGCCACCGGTTAACCGATCTTTTGACCGCCCACCGGACGCTGATGATAGGGCTGGATGATAACCCCGGCCAGCTGCGTGACGGTGATTTAGGGATCTTCCGGGATACCAGACTGGTTCATATGGCTCCCCCCGCCTCTCAGGTCGAGCGTTTGATAAACGAGTTGCTGCTATGGCTGAAAGTCACTGACATTCATCCGCTTATCGCTGGAGCTGTCTTCCACTACGAATTTGAGTTTATCCATCCATTTGCCGATGGTAATGGCCGAATGGGACGCCTGTGGCAAACCTTAATTCTTAGCCAATGGCGCGCGGAGCTTGCCTGGCTACCAGTTGAAACGTTGATGCATTATCAGCAGGAGCGCTATTACCAGGTTTTAGGGATGTGTGATAGCCAGAGTGACAGCACGCCGTTTATTGAATTTATGCTGGAAAATATGGTTATCGCGTTGAAAGATGGCATGGGACAAACAGCTTCTCTGTCGGAAGAAATGTCGGAATAAATGTCGGAAGAAAAAGTGGAAATGCTGGCGGCCGTTGAGGAACGGATCCTCAAGCTTTTGTCTAAAGAACCCACGCGCACCGCGAAAGACATGGCTCAGGAAATAGATGTTTCTGCCAGAACCGTTGAGCGGTATCTGAAGACGCTGCAGCAAAAGGGAAGATTACAGCGGACCGGCGCAAAAAAAAGGGGAGCCTGGCGCATTCTTTAGCGGGTTATCAGCGTACAAAACGTGATGGTCAATAGGGCAGATGTCACCGCATCTGCCTTATTTTCTATACGATGTGTAACTCAATCCCGGTACTTTTTAATGCCTTCCGATGTTCTTCATTTATTTCGCTGTCGGTAATCACGCAGTTTATTTTCTCCATCGGTAGAACTTGATTGAACCCGCGGCGATTGAATTTGCTGGCGTCCAGCACGGCAATGACCTTATGTGCCGCGGCGGCCATGACGCCGCTGATGGAGTAACCTTCGTTGAAGGTGGTGATGCCGTTGGTGGTATCGATGCCGTCTGCGCCGACGAACATCAGATCGGCGCTGATGCCCTGAAGAGAACGTTCGGCGATGGTGCCGTGCATGGAGTGTGTTTTGTGGCGTACGGTGCCGCCGCAGACCACCAGGGTGATATCTTTGTTTTCGGATAGCGTAAACGCCGCGGGCAGGCTGTTGGTAATCACCGTGATATTGGTCATACGTACCAGCGCCTCGGCAATCAGTAGGGTAGTGCTGCCGCTATCCAGGATCACCGTCATGCCTTCGCTAATCATCGCCGCCGCGGCCTGGGCTATCCGTTTTTTCGGATCGCTGGCCAACTGATAACGATCTTCAAGCACCACTTCCAGATTATCTCCTTCGGTCAAATTGCTGCCGGGCCTTGCGGCACCGCCGTGAAAGCGGGTGAGTAACCCTTTTTCTTCCAGTAAACGGAGATCGGCCCGGATTGTCACTTCGGAGATGCCAAAGAGATTCGAAAGGTCCAGCACCAATACGCTACCCTGCGCATTGACCATTTCGACAATTTTATTCCTTCGCTCGAATGAGTTCATATTAATTTGCCTGATAATTAACTGATCTTAGTGTAATCGAAGGGTAATGAAAGTTGAACGATAATTTTCGAAAGGTTATGTGAGCCAGCTCTGATTGCTGGCTCAGTTGGTCAGGAGAGTTTAAGCAGGATTTTCCCCTGCATCGGCGCACCGTTGAGCGCCTGGACTTCGCGGGCAAAGCTTTCGGCATCGCCGATGTGGGTGATAAGCGGGGCAAGCTGAATGCGTTTTTCCGTCAGCAGGCGAACCGCCGTTTGCCACTCTTTTCCAGGCCACGGGCCCGAGTAGTTCATCCAGCTGCCGACAATAGTCAGCTCTTTTCGAAGAATCTGGCCAAAGGTGGCGAAAGGCAGCGTTAAGTCATGGTGCAAGGTACCCACCAGCGCCAGCTGCGCGCGCGGTCCGGCGACCTCAATGCCCAGCGCCACGGTTTGCGGCGTACCGGCGGTTTCCAGCACCAGCTGGTCGAACTGAATCTCTTCCAGCGCCGTTTGAATCTGTTTGCCGCTCATCTCCTTGCTGTTAAAGACGTGCGTTGCGCCGAGCGTTTTTGCCAGCGCCAGCTTCTGCGGGTTGATATCGATTGCCGTAATGCTTTTGGCGCCCAGTTCGCGGGCGCACTGCAACGCCAGCAAACCAATTGTGCCTGCGCCAATAATAATGACGTTTTTCCCTTCGCAGCCCTGAGCCAGATGGAAGGCGTGCAGGCCGACGGTCATCGGTTCAATAAACGCGCCGTCATCAATCGGCATCTGGTCCGGCAGACGGAACAGGTTGGCGCGTTTGACCACCACGTACTGCGCATTTCCGCCTTCGCTGCGCGAACCGACAAACTGGTACTGTTTGCAGAGAGAGAAGTATTCGCGCTGGCACTGGGGGCAGTTAAAACAGGGGAGCAGAGGCACGCAGGCTACCGCGTCGCCCGGCTGCAGGTCGGTCACCGCTGAGCCGTAAGATTCAACATAGCCGCTGAACTCATGACCCAGGGTGATGGGATAGTAGTGGGCGCCTTTGGCGAAGATGCGCGGAATATCGGAACCGCACAATCCGGAGCTGACGACTTTGACCAGGACATCGTTTTCCGTTTGTAGAGTCGGTATCGGGCGTTCTTCAACGCGCACTGTCCCCTCAGCATGGATAACCACTGATTGCATAATATTCTCCAGAAATGTCCGGGGGAGCGGATGCTCCCCCTTGAGATTAAGAAACGCCCGGGCTTTGTTGCGCGACGGCGGCTTTCTCTGCGGCGGCGAAGCTGCGCGCCCGACGCCACGTCAACAGCACGCCGGCAACATAGATGACGCCGATAACCACAAAACCCACCACGTTTTGCCAGGTGAAGAGCTGAATGAGCAGCCAGGTAACCGGTGAACCGCCCTGGTCCATAGAGGCCACAAGGCCGCCCGTCTTCAGAGCCCCGGCGTTAGCCGCCAGCTGGGTATGCAGGCCGATGGTCTGCGTCGCAATCCATAGCGTGATCCCCATCAGGATGATCCCGGAAATCAGCGTGCGGAACAGGTTCCCCTGGTGTACCGCCACCGCCATGGCGACAAAGAATCCAATGGTCGCGAGATCGCCGAACGGCAGGACCTGGTTGCCCGGCACCACAACCGCGATCAGAATAGTGAGCGGAATAAAGATCAGGCTGGCCGATACGACCGATGTATGGCCAAGCAGCAGCGCCGGATCGAGGCCAATCAGGAAATCCTGGCCGCCGAATTTCGCCTGCAGACGTTTACGCGCCTGTTTGGCAATCGGGTTCAGGCCATCCATGATAGGTTTGATAACGCGCGGCATCAGCAGCATGACGGCCGCGGTTTTGACCGCCAGCTGGAGGATGCCCTTCAGGTCGTAGCCCGCCAGCGCGCCGATAACCAGACCCATCACAAAACCGACGGTGACCGGTTCGCCAAACGGACCGAAGCGTTTCTGGATGTCGTCAGCGCTGAAGTGGATGCGGTTCAGGCCGGGAATTTTTTCGATAATCGTATCGACCAGCACCGCTATCGGCCCTAAATACGCCGAGCTACCGTGCGGAATAGCAATACCATCGAGGCTGAAAAAGTCGCGGGTATCCTTCGCAAACCAGTCGCCGAGCTTGTAGACGAAAGCCGCATGCACCACTACGCCAAGAATCCCAATCCAGTAAGAACCGGTCGCGATATGCAGCATTGCGCCGGTAAAGGTCATATGCCAGATGTTCCAGATGTCGACGTTCACGACGCGAGTCATTCGGGTGACCAGCATGAAGATGTTGACCGCGATGGCGATGGGAATCGCCACCAGCGCGATTTGCGATGCCCAGGTCATCGGCGACGACCCCGGCCAGCCAATATCAATCACGTGCAGGTTAATCTGGAAATGCTCCGCCATCGCTTTCGCCGCCGGGCCGATAGAGTCGAGCATCAGGCCGATGACCAGGCCGATACCGACGAAACCAATCCCGATGTGCAGGCCTGATTTAAAACAGTCCCCGAGCTTCATCCCCAGTATTTTGGAGAAGATGATGATCACGATCGGCAGCATCACCGTTGGACCAAGGTCGAGGATATAACGCATGATTTCGCTAAACATGGGCGTTACTCCGTCAGGATGTTCAGGATTTTTTGCTGCAGTTCTTCAATGCCTACGCCAGAAATGAAAGGCATACCGTGAACCACCGGAATGTCGCCAAAGGTTCTGTCAACCCGGGCGGTGGTGCAGATGAGGTGCGCGCCGTCCATATAGGTTTCGATTTCATTCACCCGACACTGCACCAGGTCCAGCTCGATGCTGTGGTCCGCGCACAGATCTTTGATCTCTTCTGCAGCCATGGTCGAGGTGGCGACAGCGCCGCCACAGGCGACGATTACTTTACGTTTCATAGGGTACCCCTTTTATTATCAGTCTGTTATAAAGCCTGAGCGCTGGGCTCTGACTCAAGGATAGAGTGCCGAAACAGCTCGGGCAGCTGCTCCTGTGAGGCAGCCAGCAATGCTTCAAGCGTGTTCGGGTTCTGTAGCTCACTAAATAACCGGCGCAGCAGCTGTAGCTGTGCAGTCGGATTTTCTACAATCAGCGCGATGATTAACGAAACGTCGATTTCGCCGTCGTCGTCAGCACGCTGAAAAGGGACCGGGTTGTCCGGGCGAATCAGGTAGATAGCCGGAGACTTCGCATGTACCGCCTCGCAGTGGGGAATCGCGACCGCGTGCTGCTCCAGCGCAATGCCGGTGGGGAAAGTTGCTTCTCGTTCGAGCAGCGCCAGTGGATAGCTGTCGTGCACAACGCCGCGCGCCAGCATCTCTTCGCCAATGTGCTCCAGCGCCTGCCGGCTGGAACTAAAATGAATGCCGGTACGAACAAACAATTGACTCATAAATCCTCTTTACTTCAGGCGATTTCGGATGAACAGCCGTAACGGTAGGCACGCAGCACATCCTGAATTTTGTCGAGGATGAGGTCGTGCGGCACGGCGGCGAGTTCGTTTAACGACAGTCGTTCAAACTGCACGGGCATATACTGGCTGATAAGGCCCAGCGGCAGCTTAGTTTCGGTCAGGTTTGCAATTAACTTTTCCACGCTCTGGCGAATACGCGGATGCGGCCAGTAGTAGCGAATGCGATCGGACAGGCTGAAGTGGATATCCACCATTGCCTGGCTCCAGGTCGGGCGGTAGTACTTCTTCCAGTAGCCCGGCTCGTTAAGCATTACTTCATCAATCACTTCCATCACGCGGCTGCGGGATTCCGGAGCGACCAGCTCATTTTCCATTTGCGCGAGGGCAAAAATGGCTTCGCGCAGCGCGAAGGTTAGCGCCGGGCCAACTTTCAGGATGGCGTAATGGTCGCGCACCAGCGCCCGATATGCCTGACGAGACTGGTAATCAGTCGAGTGCGCTTCATAGACCATCGGCGTGCCTTCGATCCACGCGGAGAGCGCTTTGGCGGCCTCCGGCTGGTAATGAATAATTTGCGTATGGTCGAACTCAACGCCGGGCTGCACCACGATAGCAATGACGCGTTCCAGCGCTGCGTTAAGACCCAGCCTGCGGAAGGCGGCTTCATGGGTTTCCAGCGTTGCCGCCGCATCCTGGGCGCGGGTCACGTGGACGCTGCCGATGGTGCTGGCTTCGCCGCCGGGAACCGGAACTTCGGTGCCGATGACGTAGGTCAGATGGCGTTTCTGCGCGTCGGTTGCCGTCTCTTCCGCGGCCTGGCACAGGCGAGCGGCACGTTCGGCGACGACGGCCGGGTCCAGCGGTACCGGATCGTCAGCGCAGGACATTGAGGCATCGAGATGGATTTTGCTGAAGCCCGCGGCGACGTAGGCTTTAATCAGATCGACCGATTTTTCCATCGCTTCGGCGGCGGGTTCGCCCTGCCAGCAGTTCGGCCCGAGATGATCGCCGCCAAGGATGATGCGCTCTGACGGGAAACCGACTTCGCGGGCAATTTTATTCACGAAATCACGGAAGTCCGCAGGCTGCATTCCGGTGTAGCCGCCAAACTGGTTAACCTGATTAGAGGTTGCTTCGATAAGAACCTTGTTGTTGGTATGCAGATCGAAACGTAACGCGGCTTCGATAACCAGCGGATGCGCGGAACAAACTGAGCAGATGCCGATGTGTTCGCCAGCTTTGTGGCGGGAAATAATATCTTTCATTTAAAACCTCCGTTTTCTTTCGAATATATTCGTTATGTTTTGTTTTGCCCGCAAACTCCTTTGTTTTGATTTGTGATCAATCTCGAAAAAAAGAAAGATAAAACGTAATGTTACGAAAGTTAAAGATAAAAAAACGCTCTGGCGATGACGGCAGAGCGTTTTTAATTTATTGAAATTTAACTAAATATTCGTGAAATCCAGCTCCGTTTAGGCTTTTCTGCTGGCTGAACGACCTGCTGCGGTTGAGCGGCAATTTCGCCTAATCCGGCATTAAAGGCCGTACCGATAGCCTCCAGCGCCTGATGGGCATCTTCCCCGCTGGCCATA
The DNA here is from genome assembly GCF_964241505.1 of Klebsiella sp. Q11. NCBI lineage: Bacteria > Pseudomonadati > Pseudomonadota > Gammaproteobacteria > Enterobacterales > Enterobacteriaceae > Klebsiella > Klebsiella sp. Q11. The sequence continues at coordinate 188,581 of NZ_CAXSXW010000009.1, read as the reverse complement.
AAGTGCAGCCGATGTCCCTGTTTTGCGCCGAGAGAAACCACCCGCATCAGATTTTTGGCGTCAACAATAGCGGAACGGGTGTCGAGATTTTCCACCCGAATTTGCGATCGCCACTGCTTCACCGCTTTCACCAGTACAGCGCTTGGCCGCGCGTGCAGTCCGTGGGGATTGCGCAGGGTAAAAGTCGCCTCTTCATCGAACGCCGGGGGCGGTTCAATCTCTTCCCCTTCGGCCGGGAAGATATTGCCGGCCAGAATCTCCAGCACCGCCTGCGGACTCTCAGCGCGCGATAGCGCTGCAGGTACGCGTTCGTCGCTCAGGGCGTGGGTAAGCTGGCGAAGAATATCAAGGTGTTCGTTGTTCTGCGCGGCGATCCCCACAATCAGATAAGCCGCTTGTTCTTCTCCCCAATCCACCCCCTGCGGGCAGGCCAGTACTTTGACACCGGTTTTCAGTACCGCATCGCGGCTCTGCGGCGTGCCGTGAGGAATGGCAATACCGTTGCCAAGGTACGTGCTGATTTGCCCTTCGCGTTCGCGCATGCCGTTCAGATAAGCGGGCGTGGTATGCCCGGCTTCGGTTAATCTGCCAACGACGCGTTGCAGCGCTTCATCTTTCGTTTTGATCGCGCGATCGAAATGGATATCTGCGCAAGTCAGTTGCATAAATAGCTCCTTATTTAATGGCACCGGCAAGCGTCGCTGCTTCCTGGGTCCGTTTTTGCCATAGCCTCCAGCATCCCAGCATGACCGCGCCGCAGGCGGAACCGGCGAGAATACACAGCACCCACATTAGCGGTTTACTTACCAGCGGCAGGATAAGGAAGCCGCCGTGCGGAGCAGGAACCTGGATTTGCAGGCTATAGCTGAGAACCGCAGAGATGGAAGAGGCGATCATCATCATGGGGATGACGCGTAAAGGATCTTTCGCGGCGAACGGAATAGCGCCTTCAGTAATATGGGTGCAGCCGAGGATATAGTTGACCATCCCGGCGGCGCGCTCTTCTTCACTGAAGCCTTTCGGGAAGAAGGTTGTCGCCAGCGCGATAACCAGCGGCGGCGTAATGCAGGCGGCGGAAACCCCGGCCATAAAGAAGTAGTTCCCCTGGCCAAGCAGCAGCGTACCGGTGACGTAGGCGGCTTTATTCACCGGACCGCCGAAGTCGAAGGAGCACATCGCGCCTACCACAATACCCAGCAGAATCGGGTTTGCTTCCTGTAATGAACTCAGCCAGTTCATCATTGCGTTGTTGATGGCGGCGACAGGTTGACCCAGCAGCACCATCATCACGCCTATTACCAGCACGCCAACGAGCGGCATAATGAAGATCGATTTCAGCCCTTCATACTGACGCGGCAGGCCGTTGAGCATATTGCGGATCAGCAACATAAAATAACCGGCGGCGAAACCAGCGATAATCCCGCCGAGAAAGCCTGCGCCGGTCGCGTTGGCCAGTAAGCCGCCGACGAAGCCCGCAACCATACCGGGGCGGCCGGAAATAGACCAGGCGATATAAGCGGTAAAAATCGGCACCATGATTGAGAAGGCCTGCTGGCCTACTTTCATCAGCGTCGCGGCAATAACGTTATACTGCGGCGAGTTCGGATCGGCTGAGTAGATACCCCACAGGAAGGAGATGGCAATTAAAATCCCCCCGGCGACCACAAACGGCAGCATGTTGGATACGCCGCTCATCAGGTGCTTATAAACCTGGCGTCCGAAAGACTCTTGCGCGTATTTCTCCGGTGACTCCGGCGAGGAAGAAATACCCTGACGGCGCGACGCCTGGCCGCCGATCACTTTATTAATTAAATCGACCGGATGATGAATGGCTTCTTTAACCGGAACCTCAATGACCGGCAGACCATTAAATCGCTCGGCGTTAACGTCTTTATCGGCGGCAATAATTACACCATAAATATCTTCTAAATCCGCGGGGGTAATGGCATTTTCAACGCCGGAAGCTCCGTTGGTTTCCACTTTAATGTCGACATTTAATTTCTTCGCTGCGGTTTTTAAGGCTTCTTCAGCCATAAAAGTATGCGCAATACCCGTAGGGCAGCCGGTAACTGCAATAATTTTTTTCATAATCGGACCTTTATAATTGAACGACCTGAATTTGCTGTAATAATTCTTCTGTGCGTTGTAAATTTCCTAATCCGGCGGAACCGGCGACGTCGGCGCCGGTCGCGCTGGCTAGTGCCAGGGCGTGAGCGACATCGTCTTCGTTAATCCATTTACTGAGAAAGGCGCCCAGCGCGGCGTCGCCGGCGCAGGCGGAGCTGACCAGGTCAATTTTCGGTGCGGAGCAAAACCACACGCTTGCGCCATCGGAAAAGTAAAGGCCCTCCGCGCCCATCGTCAGCAGCACGTTGCGAGCGCCCAACTGATGCAGGGTACGCATAGCTTCGCGTACCTGCTGATGGTTGCTGACGTCGAGACCAAATATTTCCCGCAGCTCGTCATCGTTGGGTTTGATCAACAATGGCCGTAATTCCAGCAGCTGGCGCAGAACCGGATGGCTGATATCGAGGATAACCTCGCAGCCTTTCTGCTGACATAATTCAATGATCTCGCTATAGAACCGGCTTTCAATTCCCGGCGGCAGGCTGCCGCTGATCGCTAAATAATCCCCGGAGGTGACGCATTGCAGATGATGAATAACCTGCTGTTTACACTCGTCATCAATTTTTGCACCGGGGTTAACGAGCTTATATTCCTCTGCGCCGTCATTTATAAAAATATTAATTCGGGTTGGCTCAGATACCCATGTCGGCGTCACTTTAATTTTTTTCTGACGTAACTCTTCCACGATATAACGGCCAGTGAAACCACCGAAAATACCCATAATGTGAGTGGGTTGCTGATAGTGATTTAATATCAGCGAAACGTTCACTCCTTTGCCATTCGGGCAATATTCGGTGTGCCGGGTTCGGTTCACTGCCGACGGCTTCAGCGGATCGCAAAAGATATTCATATCGATTGCCGTATTGAGTGTCAGGGTATGGATCACGACATTGCTCCTTCGATCCGAAAATTACAGTTGTCCTTCACAGCCACAAACGTGAATGACTTTGCGTACGATATCCTTCATCGCCGCTTTGGCCGGTTTCATGTAATGACGCGGATCGTTAGCGTCCGGATTTTCCTCGAAGTACTGCTTCAGGGCATCGGAGAACGCGATTTTCAGCTCGGTAGCGACGTTGACTTTGCACACGCCCAGAGAGATTGCCCGGCGGATATCGCTATCGGCCAGCCCGGATGCGCCATGAAGAACCAGAGGGACGTCAACGCGATCGCGAATGGCGGCGAGGCGCTCAAAATCGAGTTTGGGTTCTGCGGCGTACATGCCGTGCGCCGTACCGATAGCCACCGCCAGCGAGTCGATGCCGGTGCGGGTGACAAATTCGCGCGCCTGTTCCGGGTTGGTATACAGCGCATCTTTTGCATCGACCACCAAATCATCCTCCACGCCGCCCAGACGGCCGAGTTCGGCTTCAACGCTGGCATCATAGCGATGGCTCAGTTCAACCACGCTCTTGACTAACGCGACGTTTTCTTCAAAAGGCGAGTGTGAACCATCGATCATGACCGAGCGGATACCGGCCTGCACTTTATGCGTGATATCGGTCAGATCTTCATGGTGATCGAGGTGGACCGCTAAGGGAAGATCCCAGTATTTAGCCAGATCGCGAGCGATCGCCACCACGTTCCCGGTTCCTGCATAGCTATAAGTTCCCGGGGTGCCGGCAAGGATCAGCGGAGAACGCAGTTCGGCGGCGGTTTCTACCACCACCTGCATCGTTTCCAGGTTGTGGATATTAAAGGCGGGAACGGCATAGCCGTGGCGCTGAGCTTTCAACAGCATGTTTTTACTCGAAATAATGTACATTCGTTCTCCTTTACTTTCATGTTGTAAGTGTTTTTGTGTTTTGAGTCTTCATTTTGAAAGTAATGTAGCGATCGTCTCGACGTATTGTTGTGATCAATCGCACACAACAGTGATGTAATTTTAAAAACGAAAGTTATATAGTCTTGTTTGTTTTCTTTTTTAAAAGTATCTTAAATGACGATGTTTTATGTAACTTACTGAATTAAATGTTTTTAAATCGATGTGAAACAGGTATGCAAGGCCTTGCGTTTGACAATGCAGCGGGGAAATTTAAAAATGAAAGTTATTCTGGGAGAAAATAAGAAGGCACAACACTGTGGCAAAACCGTCTACAAGTCTGCTGAAAAGGCGCCTGGACATCGCGGAGATCGTGCGCAAGAACGGAGAGATCAAAGTCGACGATCTGGCTGAAATGCTGGCTGTATCTGGGGTAACGATCCGTAATGACCTGAACTACCTTGAACAGCAGGGCTACCTTAAGCGCTCGTTTGGCGGCGCAATTTACACTTCCCAGGCCGGCGCTCCGGTCGCCCTGGCTCAGGAAGCCCCGGTTGCCACGGACAAAGCGCTGGAGACCGAAATGGCGCGCCAGATCGCTGCGCAGATCGAAGATAGCGAAACGCTGTTCCTGGGGCAGGGATCAATCTTACGCAAAGTGATCCCTTTCCTTGCCGGTTATGACGAGCTCTGCCTGCTATTAAACGACCTGGCGCATGTGCCGCTGGCGCAGGAGTTCCTGAATGGAGAAACCGTGCTGCTCGGCGGTGTGTTGGGGAGTAGCGGCAAAATAGTCGAAGGCGATCTGGCGCTGAGCGCGCTGGGTCATTATCGTCCCTCGCGAGCGCTGATCGCTGTCGACCACATTGCTGAAGATGGCACCTTAAGCGTCAGACAGGAAGCCAGCGCCCGCCTGCTGAGCGAAGCGGTGGCGCAAAGTGAGAGGGCGATTGCGGTCGTCGCGCATCGTCCGGTGTATGGCGACAAGCGCTACCCGATTGGCGATTTGCAGCAAATTAGCGGCATCGTGACGCCGCAGATTGTCGCCGCGGAGTATCATGCCCGCCTTCTCGCCGCTGGCCTGACTAACAGCTATACCAATAACGAGTGCCTGACATGGCTCAACCCTGCTTTGCAAAAGGCAAAGTAAAGGAGCGATGATGAATGTGACCATTTGCACCATCGGCGAACTACTGGTGGAGTTTCTGGCAAAAGAAGAGAACCAGGGCTTTTCGCGCCCGGGAGAGTTTTGGGGGCCATATCCCAGCGGCGCGCCGGCAATTTTCGCCGATCAGGTGGCAAAGCTGGGGTTAGGGTCGGTGCTTTTTAGCTGCGTTGGCAACGATGCGTTTGGTGAAATGAATATCGCGCGGCTGGAAAGCGACGGCGTGAATATTAATGGCATCGCCATACTGCAAAAGGCGACCACCGGCAGCGCTTTTGTGAGCTACCGCAGCCAGGCGCAGCGCGATTTTATTTTTAATATGCCGAACAGCGCCTGCGGCCTGCTAACCGCTGACCATATTGACGATACTCTGCTTAGCCAGTGCAACCATTTTCACATTATGGGCTCTTCGCTGTTTTCGTTTCGCATGATCGACGCGATGCGTAAAGCGATTGAAAATATCAAAGCGCGCAACGGCACGGTTTCGTTCGATCCGAATATCCGTAAAGAGATGCTTAATATCCCTGAAATGTCGCAGGCCTTTGAGTATATCCTTGATTACACCGATATCTTTTTGCCCAGCGATGGCGAACTGGATTACTTTGGCCTCAACCCGGGGCGCGATGAACAGGTGCTGGTGGATAAGCTTTTAAAGCGCGGCGTTAAGCACGTGGTGATTAAACGCGGCCCGCGCGGAGCGAGCTATTTCAGCGCCCGGGAAATGCATCATGTTGCCGGTTTTCATGTCCCGGTCGTGGACCCAACGGGAGCTGGCGACTGCTTCGGTGCGACCTTTGTCAGCCTGTTCCTGTCCGGCGCATCGCCGCAGGAGGCACTGAGATGGGCCAACGCCAGCGGCTCTCTGGCGATTTCCCGCCGTGGCCCGATGGAGGGAACGTCCACGAAGGCGCAGATAGAGGCCTTTCTTAACGCGCATCAATAGCAGAGGTATCCCGCCCGAAGCATCACGAGCGGGATAAATTGCTGATTCGATCATGTCACCGGCGCCGGGTTAAACACCGCCAGCTGATTGTGCAATCCCCACTGATCCGAGAAGGTCTTCTTGCGGCCGCTGGCGACATCAAGAATAAATTCAAACAGCTTCAGCCCTACCTCTTCGATGGTTTCTTCTCCGGTGGCGATGGTTCCCGCGTTGATATCCATTAAGTCATACCAGCGGTTTGCCAGCTCGGTACGCGTCGCCATTTTTATGACCGGCACGGCGACCAGGCCGTACGGCGTACCGCGACCGGTAGTAAAGACCTGCACCGTGATCCCGGAAGCTACCTGCTGAGTACCGCAGACAAAGTCGCTCGCCGGCGTCGCGGCGTAAATCAGCCCGCGTTTGGTCGGGCGCTGCCCCGGAGAGAGCACTTCGGCAATCGCGCTCTTCCCGGATTTAGCGATAGAGCCCAGCGCTTTCTCAACGACGTTCGCCAGGCCGCCTTTCTTGTTGCCCGGGGAGGGGTTGGCGCTGCGGTCGGTTTTGCCCATATCGAGATAGTTATCGTACCAGGCCATCTCCTCCAGCAGGCGTTTTCCGACTTCTTCGTTGATGGCGCGCGGCGTCAGCAAATGGATCGCATCGCGCACTTCGGTGACTTCCGAGAACATAACGGTCGCCCCGCAGCGCACCAGCAGATCGGACGCGTAGCCCACCGCCGGGTTGGCGGTGACGCCAGAAAACGCATCGCTGCCGCCGCACTGCATACCGACAACCAGCTCGGAGGCCGGGCAGGTTTCACGCCGGCGCTGGTTCAGCTTCTCCAGGTGGCGCTCGGCGACCTGCAGAATGTCATCCACCATGGATTTAAAACCGACGTGCTTCTCATCCTGCAGGCTGACGATGCTGGCGCTATCCACGGGGATGCTTTTCACATCGTCGGTGCCTTCCAGCAGGCGCTCCGGCTGCAGTTTTTCGCAGCCAAGGCCAATCACCATCACTTCGCCGCCGAAGTTTGGATTGAGCGCCAGGTTATGAATGGTGCGGATCGGGACGACCGCCGCCGGAGCGTTAATCGCCACGCCGCAGCCATACAGGTGGTTCAGACCCACAACGCCATCGACGTTGGGATACTTCGGCAGCAGATCGCGTTCGATAATTTTCACCACATAATCGACGACGCCCGCCACGCAGTGCACGCTGGTGCTAATGCCGAGCAGGTTTTTGGTGCCCACGCTACCGTCGGCGTTGCGATAGCCTTCGAAGGTATAGCCTTCCAGCGGCGGCAGCGGCGCCGGGACTTTGGTCGCCAGCGGTAGGGTATGCAGCGGCGGCGCTTTCGGTAGTTCGACCAGCGATTCGTCAATCCAGCTGCCCTGCGGAATATCGCGTACCGCATAGCCAATCACTTCGCCATAGCGGATGATTTCACCGTGGACGGGAATATCGACCAGCGCGACTTTATGGCCTTGCGGGATATGTTCAACGAGCGTGAGCCCGTCAGGGAAACGCGTTCCGGCCTTTAAACCTCGATCGTTAACAATAATCGCCACGTTATCCGTTTCGTGTACTTTTATATAAAACGCCGTTGGCGATTCTTGTCTAATTTCAATATCAGCCATTGTCCAGTATTCTCCAGCAAGGTGCGAATAATAAAATAAAACGTTTATACCCGTCATATTTCAAGCTGCATGTGCGTTGGCTTTCCTCGCTCACCTCAGTCACTTACTTTAGTAAGCTCCTGGGGATTCCCTGCGCTGCCGCCGTCATGCAACTCGAAATATTTAGGGTATATTCAATTTCTGATGTGCAAATTTGTGAAATAGAGAATGTCAGGTGTTTGAATCTGAAAATGTGATCTAAATCACCCATTGCTGCGCGGGCGAATACGTTAAAGAGGGAAATCGCTGGAACTGTGGAACAGCGCCCACTGATTATTGCATTTGCACAACAATAACGATTATTAAACGCCATTTACAGGTTATATGCACAGTGTTTAACGCTCGCAAGCTGATTATACTGAGTCATGCTTGCAATGCGCCGGATAAGTAAATCGATACCTCCTGATATTGATTTCTGAATAATGAAGAATCACGCCAAAATAAATAATGGAAGGTGTGTTGTACCTGAGGAATATTAGATGAGTCTGGATGCAACGATAGAACAGAAAAGGGAAGTGCCAACTCGATATTTAATTCTGTTGATCATTTTCATTGTTACCGCCGTTAACTATGCCGACCGGGCGACGCTCTCGATCGCCGGTACAGAGGTGGCGAAAGAGCTGCAGCTGAGCGCGGTCTCGATGGGCTATATTTTCTCCGCTTTCGGCTGGGCCTACCTGCTGATGCAGATCCCCGGCGGCTGGCTGCTCGATAAATTTGGCTCGAAGAAAGTCTACTCTTACAGCCTGTTCTTCTGGTCGCTGTTTACCTTCCTGCAAGGCTTTGTGGATATGTTTCCACTGGCGTGGGCGGGTATCTCAATGTTTTTTATGCGCTTTATGCTGGGTTTCTCTGAAGCGCCATCTTTCCCGGCAAACGCCCGTATCGTCGCGGCGTGGTTTCCGACGAAAGAGCGCGGGACCGCATCTGCGATCTTTAACTCCGCGCAGTATTTCTCCCTGGCGCTGTTCTCGCCGCTGCTGGGCTGGCTGACCTTTGCCTGGGGTTGGGAGCACGTCTTCACCGTCATGGGCGTGATTGGCTTTGTGCTGACCGGCCTGTGGGTAAAACTGATCCATAACCCCACCGACCATCCGCGCATGACGCAGGAGGAGCTTAAGTTTATCTCCGAGAACGGCGCCGTCGTTGATATGGACCATAAAAAGCCCGGCAGCGCGGCGGCCAGCGGCCCGAAGCTTCACTATATCAAGCAGCTGTTGACCAACCGCATGATGCTGGGCGTATTCTTCGGCCAATATTTTATCAATACCATCACCTGGTTCTTCCTCACCTGGTTCCCGATTTATCTGGTGCAGGAAAAGGGCATGTCGATTCTGAAAGTGGGTCTGGTCGCATCGATTCCGGCGCTGTGCGGTTTTGCCGGCGGCGTGCTGGGCGGGGTGTTCTCCGACTATCTGATTAAACGCGGTTTTTCCATCACCGTGGCGCGTAAGCTGCCGATCGTCCTCGGAATGCTGCTGGCTTCCACCATCATTCTGTGTAACTACACCGATAACACCGCGCTGGTGGTGACCCTGATGGCGCTGGCTTTCTTCGGTAAAGGGTTCGGCGCGCTGGGCTGGCCGGTGATTTCCGATACCGCGCCGAAAGAGATTGTCGGCCTGTGCGGCGGCGTCTTTAACGTATTTGGTAACGTCGCTTCCATCGTAACCCCGCTGGTTATCGGTTACCTGGTGAGCGAGCTGCACTCATTCAACGCAGCGCTGGTCTTCGTCGGATGCTCAGCCCTGATGGCGATGGTTTGCTATCTGTTTGTGGTCGGCGACATCAAACGCATGGAACTGCAGAAATAATTAACGGTTAAGTGACAAGGTATAAACGATGAACAACGATATCTTCCCGAACAAATTTAAGGCGGCCCTGGCGGCGCATCAGGTTCAGATTGGCTGCTGGTCCGCGCTGGCGAGCCCAATTAGCACCGAAGTTTTAGGTCTGGCAGGTTTCGACTGGTTGGTTCTGGATGGCGAACATGCGCCGAACGACATCTCAACCTTTATCCCGCAGCTGATGGCGCTGAAAGGCAGCGCCAGCGCGCCGGTCGTTCGCGTACCGACCAATGAGCCGGTGATTATTAAGCGTCTGCTGGATATCGGTTTTTATAACTTCCTGATTCCGTTTGTCGAAACGGAAGAGCAGGCGGTTAACGCCGTCGCCTCAACCCGCTATCCGCCAGAAGGCATTCGCGGTGTATCCGTCTCGCACCGCGCCAATATGTTTGGCACCGTGCCGGATTACTTCGCGCAGTCGAACAACAACATCACCATCCTCGTGCAAATCGAGAGCCAGCAGGGCGTGGATAACGTTGATGCGATAGCCGCCACGACGGGCGTTGACGGTATTTTTGTTGGCCCAAGCGATCTGGCCGCTGCGCTGGGCCATCTGGGCAATGCTTCCCATCCGGAAGTGCAGAAAGCTATCCAGCACATTTTTGCCAGCGCGAAAAAGCACGGTAAGCCGAGCGGCATTCTGGCGCCGGTTGAAGCCGACGCGCGCCGCTATCTGGAATGGGGCGCGACCTTTGTTGCCGTCGGCAGCGACCTGGGCGTTTTCCGTTCTTCCACGCAGAAGCTGGCTGACTCCTTTAAGAAATAACCACCACCGAAACTAGAGAGATAAAGACATGACAATGAAAGTTGGTTTTATTGGCCTCGGTATCATGGGTAAACCAATGAGTAAAAACCTCCTCAAGGCAGGTTACTCGTTGGTGGTTGCTGACCGTAACCCGGAAGCGATTGCCGAAGTGATTGCCGCAGGCGCAGAAACCGCCGCGTCAGCGAAAGCGATTGCCGAGCAGTGCGATGTGATCATCACCATGCTGCCGAACTCCCCGCACGTGAAAGAGGTGGCGTTGGGTGAAGGCGGCATTATTGAAGGCGCGAAGCCGGGCACCGTGCTGATCGATATGAGCTCCATCGCGCCGCTGGCGAGCCGCGAAATCAGCGAAGCGCTGAAAGCGAAAGGCGTCGATATGCTGGATGCGCCGGTCAGCGGCGGCGAACCGAAGGCCATCGACGGTACGCTGTCGGTGATGGTGGGCGGTGATAAAGCGATTTTCGACAAATATTACGATCTGCTGAAAGCGATGGCGGGTTCGGTGGTGCATACCGGCGAGATCGGCGCGGGCAACGTGACCAAGCTGGCCAACCAGGTGATCGTGGCGCTGAACATTGCGGCGATGTCCGAAGCGCTGACGCTGGCGACCAAAGCGGGCGTGAACCCGGATCTGGTATATCAGGCGATCCGCGGCGGGCTGGCCGGAAGTACCGTACTGGATGCCAAAGCGCCAATGGTGATGGACCGCAACTTCAAGCCGGGTTTCCGTATCGATCTGCATATCAAAGATCTGGCGAATGCGCTGGACACTTCTCACGGCGTGGGCGCCCAGCTGCCGCTGACCGCCGCGGTGATGGAGATGATGCAGGCGCTGCGCGCCGACGGTTTGGGTACCGCCGACCACAGCGCGCTTGCATGCTACTACGAAAAACTGGCGAAAGTGGAAGTCACTCGCTAACAAGAAGGGCGCGGATGCGCGCCCTGTAATTCTTGCCTCGCGCGGCACTGTCAGGCTACATAACTATGAAAATCGTAATCGCCCCAGACTCTTATAAAGAAAGCCTCTCGGCCACCGAGGTTGCTCAGGCTATAGAAAAAGGTTTTCGGGAAATTTTCCCCGATGCGCTCTACGTGAAGGTTCCTCTCGCCGATGGCGGAGAAGGTACCGTTGAGGCGATGATTGCCGCGACGCAGGGAACCGAAATGAGCGCCTGCGTGACGGGGCCGCTGGGTGTTCCGGTTAATGCCTGCTGGGGGCTCTCCGGCGACGGCAAAACCGCGTTTATCGAAATGGCTGCGGCCAGCGGGCTGGGGCTGGTGCCGCCCGCTCAGCGTAACCCGCTATTGACGACGTCGCGCGGTACCGGCGAGCTGATTTTGCAGGCGCTGGATCATGGGGCGAAAAATATCATCATTGGCATTGGCGGCAGCGCCACCAATGACGGCGGCGCGGGGATGGTTCAGGCGCTGGGCGCGCGTCTCTGCGATGCCAATGGCGTGGAGATTGGCAACGGCGGCGGTAGTCTGTGTAGCCTCAATTCGATAGATCTCTCCGGTCTTGACGCGCGACTGCATGATTGCGCTATTCGGGTCGCCTGCGATGTCACCAATCCGCTGACTGGCGATACCGGCGCATCAAGGATATTTGGTCCGCAGAAAGGGGCTACCGAAGCGATGATCCGCGAGCTGGACAGCAACCTGGCGCACTATGCGGACGTTATTAAGGCCGATCTGCATGTCGATGTGAAGCAGGTTGCCGGCGCGGGCGCGGCGGGCGGTATGGGCGCAGCGCTGATGGCGTTCCTGAACGCTGAATTACGCAGCGGGATTGAAATCGTGACCCAGGCGCTGAATCTGGAAGAGCATATCCTCGATTGTTCGCTGGTGGTGACCGGTGAAGGCCGGCTGGATAGCCAGAGTATTAACGGTAAAGTGCCGGTTGGCGTGGCGAACGTGGCGAAAAAGTATCATAAGCCGGTAATTGGCATTGCCGGTAGTCTGACCCGGGACGTCGGCGTGGTTCACCAGTATGGGATTGATGCGGTGTTTAGCGTACTGACCAGCGTAACGACGCTCGAAGAGGCGTTTCGCGGCGCGGCGGACAATATTTATCATGCGTCGCGTAATATTGCGGCGACATTGCAGGTTGGGATGGCGACGGAAGGATGACAACCGTCGGTAAACCCTCTATACTGCGCGCCGAAGCTGACCAGACAGTCGCCGCTTCGTCGTCGTCCTCTTCGGGGGAGACGGGCGGAGGGGAGGAAAGTCCGGGCTCCATAGGGCAGGGTGCCAGGTAACGCCTGGGGGGCGCAAGCCCACGACCAGTGCAACAGAGAGCAAACCGCCGATGGCCCACGCAAGTGGGATCAGGTAAGGGTGAAAGGGTGCGGTAAGAGCGCACCGCGCGTCTGGTAACAGTTCGCGGCACGGTAAACTCCACCCGGAGCAAGGCCAAATAGGGGTTCATAAGGTACGGCCCGTACTGAACCCGGGTAGGCTGCTTGAGCCAGTGAGCGATTGCTGGCCTAGATGAATGACTGTCCACGACAGAACCCGGCTTAACGGTCAGCTTCAACTTTCTACAAAACCCCTGCCAGCGATGGCGGGGGTTTTTGCTTCATATGGCAGGTTGAAACACAGGACAGATGAATGACTGTCCACGACGCTATACCCAAAAGAAAGCGGCTTAACGGTCAGCTTCCTCATTCAAAGAAAACCCTCGTCAGCAATGGCGGGGGTTTTTGCTTCATACGGCAGGTTGAAACAGAGGGCAGATGAATGCCTGTCCACGACGCTATACCCCAAAAGAAAGCGGCACAATGGAGGAAACAGGTCTGCCATCAACCGCATTATGACTCATGCGGTTATGCGTTCTTCTTGCTTAATTAATATATTTAAAATAAATGAATTCAATTATGGCATTCATGTTTATTATGTATCTCCTGATTTAACTACATTTATGCGAACTATTTTTTACATTTCGTCATCGGCTTATGAAAAATAATAGCCAGCCACATCGGTGATAATTAATCAGGATAAAACAAAAAATGAAATTAATGACTCGCATTGCAGTGACAACCGTCCTCGCTACGGGCTTCTCAATGGCGGCACAGGCTGCGGATGTTAACGCTGCGCCAGCCCCGGCGCAGGATCCGATTGTCCAACACTTAAAACTGACCCAGGATCAGGTAACGAAAATTAAAAGCCTGCACCAGCAGCTGGAAAAAAACGTTCAGCAGATCTCCCAGAAGGATATTAAAGACGGCGTATTATTTGATGTGATTGATTCCGGAAAATGGAATGAAAAAGCGGTCAAAGATCAGCTGGCGGCGTTTAGTAAAGTCGAACAGCAGGTCCGCTATTATCGCGTGAAGTACTATTTTGATGTGAATCAGGTCCTGACGCCAGAACAGCGTAAGCAGGTCCAAAAAGATTTAGCTCAGGCGCTGAGTGAGTAAATCTATCGGCCCCGGCCGGGGCCGATATTGACGTCAGGCGACGCTTTCTTCTTCCTGGAGCCGTATCTCCGCTTCTGCGACGATCGCCTCCAGTTCGCTCAACATCTCTTCATAACCAAAGCTAACCGTTGTTATGGTTTCTGGCTGCGGCTGCGATGCTGCCAGCACCGCTTTTTTTGTTTTCTTCTTGCCCACTGACACACTCCCTTACTGCCGTTGTTACACAGGTAAATCTATCAGCAAAGCGCGCAGCGGCGTATCGGCAACGAGGGTAATGTTAGCTTCGTCACGAATAAACGCGCCGTCGCCGCAGGTCAAAGCCTGTTTCTCTTCTTCCTGCACTCGCGCATGTACCGTGCCGTGAATCGACTGCAGGTAGGCGCGCGGGCCGTGGAGCTGCACGTTAAGCTGCTCGCCTTTCGCCAGATTGATATGGTGGATCCATACCTGCTGGCGCAGCTGGAGACTGTTCTGGCTGCCGTCCGGCGAAGCCAGCAGCTGCTGCGCTCCCTCGGCGATAGCGATTTTTTGCACCAGCGGGTTTTCATGCTGCGGGCAGGCGTCCAGCCACAGCTGGATTCGCGTCAGCGAGCTCTCTTTGCTCAGGTTGTGCTCGCTGTAGCTCACGCCGGGCTGGGTGGATATCAGCAGCGCTTCGCCAGCTTTAGCCTGGATATGGTTGCCATCGCTGTCGCGGTATTCCGCTTCACCTTCCAGTATCAGGTTCAGAATGTCGACTTTCGGATAGGTACGCGGCTGGAACGACGCGCCGGGCGCCAGGACTTCCTGGTTGAGCACGCGCAGCGACGCGTAACCTAGCAATTTCGGGTCGAAGTAGTGGCCAAAGGAAAAGGTGTAGCGGGCCTGCAGCCAGCCGAAGTCGGCTTGACCGCACTGTTTGGCTGTTCGGGTTGTAATCATCTTCTTGACCTCTCTTTACACTAAATCAATGGTAAAGGTATGGACGCTGTATTGTTAGCCAGATATTCTGCCCGGTATGTTCAAATTTCCTGAATGAGAGAACGATGGCTAAAGAGAGAGCATTAACGCTGGAAGCGTTACGCGTTATGGATGCGATTGACCGGCGCGGAAGCTTTGCGGCGGCGGCTGATGAGCTTGGTCGAGTGCCTTCAGCGCTCAGCTATACCATGCAAAAGCTGGAAGAAGAGCTGGATGTCGTTCTGTTTGACCGTTCAGGTCATCGAACAAAATTCACCAACGTTGGCCGAATGCTGCTCGAGCGCGGGCGCGTTCTGCTGGAAGCGGCGGATAAGCTGACAACCGATGCCGAAGCGCTATCGCGCGGCTGGGAAACGCACCTGACCATCGTCACCGAGGCGCTGGTACCCACCACCGACCTGTTTCCGCTAATTGAAAAGCTCGCGACCAAATCGAACACTCAGCTGTCGATTATTACCGAAGTGCTGGCCGGAGCATGGGAGCGTCTTGAGCAGGGGCGGGCGGATATTGTCGTTGCGCCGGATATGCATTTCCGTTCCTCCTCGGAAATTAACTCCCGTAAGCTCTACTCGGTTATGAGCGTCTACGTTGCCGCGCCCGACCATCCCATTCACCTCGAGCCTGAGCCGCTTTCTGAAGTCACGCGCGTGAAGTATCGCGGCGTGGCGGTGGCGGACACCGCCCGCGAACGTCCGGTGCTGACGGTGCAGCTGCTTGATAAACAGCCGCGATTAACCGTGAGCTCGATCGAAGATAAACGCCAGGCGCTGCTGGCAGGGTTGGGCGTCGCCACGATGCCCTATCCGCTGGTTGAGCGGGATATTGCCGAAGGGCGCCTGCGGGTGGTCAGCCCGGAGTACAGCAACGAGATCGACATTATTATGGCCTGGCGCCGGGACAGCATGGGTGAGGCAAAATCATGGTGTCTGCGGGAAATCCCGAAGCTATTTATGGCAAGATAAAACAAAATGCGCCCCTTTTTGACGAGGGGCGCATGGTCAGTAAGAGGTCGGTTTCGGGTCCGGCCCGAAGCGGTTATTGCCGGGAGTGCCGTTCTGGCAATTGAAGACCAGGATCACCAGCCAGCCGATCACGGGGATCAGCAGCAATAACAGCCACCATGCCGAGCGGTCGGTGTCGTGCAATCGACGAAACTGCACCGCCCACCACGGTAAGAATATCAGCACGCCATAGATGGTCGTCAGAATGCCTTCCCCTCCTGCGCGCTGCCATCCGAGCATTTTATCAATAATGCTGAGTACGCCGGTCAGGATGATGTTGACCAGAATAAACATCCAGTACTCTTTGCGCCGGGCGCGGCCGCCAAATCCAATGTAGTTTTTTAATACTTTAAGATACCAGTCCATTTTTACGCCTCGATTAACCGTCAATCACTTGTTTTTAAAGCGATCGAAATAAGAATAGACGTGAATGAAATGCTGGTAAATATTTGTTTTGTGAATTATTGGGCGCGGTAAAGGGCGCCCAACGGATTAGCGGAAGCGAAGATCGCGGCCGTGCGGTTCGTTAAGATCCTGCTGCGGGCCGACGGAGATAATCCCGGTTGGGTTGATCGTCTTATGGCTACGGTAGTAATGGTTGCGAATATGGGCAAAATCCACCGTTTCCGCGATGCCCGGCATCTGGTAGATATCGCGCAGGAAGCCATAAAGATTGAGATAATCGCTGATGCGGCGTTTGTCGCATTTAAAGTGGGTCACATACACCGGGTCGAAACGAACCAGGGTGGTCCACAGACGAATATCGGCCTCCGTCAGCTGGTTACCGGCCAGGAAGCGGTGTTGACCAAGGATTTGTTCCAGACGCTCCAGAGACGTAAACACCGCATCGACCGCTTCGTCATAGGCCTGCTGGCTGGTGGCGAATCCGGCTTTATAGACCCCGTTGTTGACGTTGTCATAGATCCAGCCGTTCAGCTCATCAATTTGCGCGCGCAGCTCAGGCGGGTAGTAATCTCCAGCGCGGGCACCCAGTCCGTCAAATGCGGTATTCAACATGCGGATGATTTCCGCCGACTCATTGCTGACGATGGTTTGCTGCTTTTTATCCCACAATACCGGCACCGTGACGCGCCCGCTATAGTGGGGATCGGCATGCAGATAAAGCTGATAAAGAAATTCGTGCTGGTAGAGGGTATCGCCCGTCGCTGCCGGGAAGCTATCGTCGAAAGTCCAGCCGTTCTCGAACATCAGGGGGTTGACCACGGAGACGGAGATAAACGGCTCCAGTCCTTTCAGGCTGCGCAGGATCAGGGTGCGATGCGCCCATGGGCAGGCCAGAGAAACGTACAGATGGTAACGGTCTTTTTCCGCAGCGAACCCGGCTTCGCCGCTTGGGCCCGGCGCGCCGTCGGCGGTTAGCCAGTTGCGAAAGGCGGACACAGAACGTTTAAATCGCCCTCCGGTGGATTTGGTGTCATACCAGGTATCGTGCCAGACGCCGTCAACTAATTGTCCCATTATTTCCTCCTTCAGATAGCAAAAGCGAGGAGAAGTCCCCTCGCTTTTTTATTTACTAGTATAGTGCGCTTACCACTTTTTATTCAGGACGCGGTCGATACTAAAGGCGCCTGGACCGGTGATAGCCAGCAGCAGGAAGCCGCCTGCGATGCTCAGGTTTTTCATGAACATCAGCGAGTTCACGCCCTCAGCAAAGTTGCTGTGGAACAGAAACGCGGTCAGCACGGTGAAGCCTGCGGTGAACAGCGCGGTGGTGCGGGTCAGGAAACCGAACAGAATCGCCAGACCGCCGCCGAATTCAAGCAGGATAACCAGCGGCAGCATAAACCCAGGGACGCCCATGGCTTCCATATATTGTTGAGTACCCGCATAACCGGTGATTTTTCCCCAACCTGCGGTGATAAACAGAATGGGCATCAGAATGCGCGCTACCAGTACACCAACATCTTCTAATTTTTTCATTTCTTACTCCAGAAAACCCAAAGGGCGGCGATTTTGTTTTTTGGTGCAATCCTGCGTAGTTACGCGGGCTTGCTGTCGATGGAGAGGATATTAGCGAGGATGAGATGTGATTGTTAGCAAGGAAAACTGTAGATCTTCTTCAAAGTTTCTGAGTAATTATTGATAAAGGACATGAATGTAAGTGGGGCTGTAGCGGGTCGTACAGGCGGTGCTGCGCAAAATGACGGCAGACGCTGAAAGGCGAAAGCGGTCTGCTGGTGAGCAAGAAGAGGGGCAAACCTGACGGGGACAGTGGGGCGAGAGGGATGCCGGGCGGCGGCTGGCGCCGGACCCGGTCATTAGCCTTAGCGCGAGGTGGACTGACGCAGCAGATTGCGTGCCATCCGCCAGGTGCTCCAGATACCGAGGCTGCGCTTTGCCCAGCGCATCAAAAAGCGCGGATGGCGAACGGACCATATTGCCACGATGCCGCTGCCGACCATCGCCCATGAACGCAGATTGAGGAAGGTGTTCCAGCCGCGATCAATGGGCGCGGTCGCTTCAATCCAGTGGCGGTGGCTGGCGCTAAGGTCCAGCCGCTGCTGTTGGATCAGGCGCAGCAAAAGCGCTTTTTGTCGTTCGCGTTCCTGCTGTTCGCGGCTCATGGCTTATCGTCCTCCAGCAATGCGCGGTCGTTAGCCAGCTCCTGACGCGTGAAGCGCAGGAACGTTGAACGTCGGGCTTTGCGTAAGGTCCAGATACCGCCAATGAGCGCTGCCAGCAGCAGGATAGCGGTGGTGGCGATCATCACATTGAGCCGATACTGCGCATCGACGGCCCAGATGATGAGCACCAGCATGCTCATCAGCCCGAACGCGGCAAACAGCAGCGTCAGCCCGAGCATCAGGAACAGCTGGAAGAGATTGGCTTTCTCCTCTTCCAGCTCCACGACGACCAGGCGCAGGCGCGTTTCCACCATCTCGACCAGCAAAGTGACTATTCGCTGACCGATGCCGAAAACGCTTTGCCCGGGTCCTTGCGTGCTTTTAGAGTTCGCCATAATTAACGACGCGTCAGCAGGACACCCAGTACCAGCCCGACGGCAGCACCAATTCCCACGCCGGTCCAGGGGTTTTCACGGACGTATTCATCTGCACGCGCAGCGGTTTCTCGCGTTTGCTTCAGGAGAGCATCGCTGGTTTCACCCAGTCGAGCACGGCTTTCCTTCAGCGCGCTTTCGGCTTTACTGCGCAGCTTACCAATCTCTTCTTTCGACTTATCCGTGGAGGAGTTCAGCACTTCTTCCAGGGTATCAGCCAGCGTCTTCAGTTCCGCACGCAGGTCTTCTGCAACGTTATCTTTAGCCATGTTTATCTCCTGTTAAAGTGGTCCATATTGGTCTTGCTTAATCGATTAGTACTCGCGAGACTGCAGCTCTTTCAGTTCCTGCTGCGCTTCATCAAGTTTACGTTGACGCTTGCTGATTTTGTCAGCATCGCCTTTCTGTTCGGCTTCGCGCAGGTCGTTCCGACGTTCGGTAATTTCTTCCTGCTGTTTGGCGATTTTTTTCTGGTGATCGGCTTTGAGCTGGCTGTCGCTGCAGTGCGCTTTTACTTCGCTCAGCGCCTTTTTCAGACCGTCAATACGGTGCTGGTTATGATGCTTTTCTGCGTAGCTGATCTCCCGCTGGATATCCTGCTCTTTTTCCTGGCAAGGGGAGATGGCAAAGGCGCTGGCGCTCAGTGATGACAGAACCAGGATCAAAGCGATGCGGTGTTTCATGGATACGACCTTCCATTGTGTGGGGGAATATCTCAGAATATCCCCTATCCAGTTGAGTAACGTGAGTCTGGTGACGCCCGCAAACTTAATGATAGTAAGTAAACCGGGAAATCACCAAACAGGGTGAATATATTCGGAATTTTCGTGGATTACCCGAATCTGTGCGGCGTATCGCGCAGGCGCGAAATCCATGCGGTAGGCGAATCATCGTCTTCCACTAAAGCGATAATATAACCATGCGGTAGAGCGCGGCCCAAAACTTCTTTTGCCGCAGCGCCCTGAGCGCTGGAGTCAAACTTGATAAGCAAACCGTCATTCTGCGGCGTAATGCTTTTAAAACGGATACCGTTAGCGTCGAGATGGTGCCAGACGGAAAAACCGTCCGGCATGCTGATACCCTGACTAACGGGACGAATAGCCAGCGTGGATTCCTGCTGTTGCACGGTGAGCCAGAGCCAGAACAGGCCGCACAGGAGTAGCGAACCGCCCAGCACCCAGCTTATCTGACGCAGAGAGGAGCGTGTCATCTCCATCGTTAGCCCCGGCTTCTGTATTTTTTCTTCCACAGGACAATCAGCGAACCTATCAGGCCAAACACCAGCAGCGCGACGGGCAGCAGCATCAGGCAGGACATCAGCTGATCTTCATACTTCAGGAATACCGGCGTTTTCCCCAGCAGGTATCCCAGCGAGGTCAGAATCAGAACCCACAGCAGCCCGCTCATCCAGTTAAAAAACTGGAAGCGTGCGCTGCTCAGGCCTGATAGCCCGGCGATGGTCGGCAGCAGCGTACGAACGAAAGCGATAAAGCGGCCAATCAGCAGTGCGGAAAGCCCGTGCTTATGGAACAGGTGATGCGCGCGCTGATGATAGTGCGAAGGGAGGTGCGATAGCCAGTTTTGTACGATTCGCGTATTGCCAAGCCATCGGCCCTGAATATAGCTCAGCCAGCAGCCGAGACTTGCCGCCGCGGTGAGCAGCAGCAGCGTTTCCGGAAAGCCCATCGCGCCTTTGGCTATCAGGACGCCGACCAGCACAAGCAGGCTATCGCCGGGCAAAAAGGCGGCGGGTAGCAAACCGTTCTCAAGGAACAAAATCATAAATAAGACAAAGTACAGCATGCCAATCATGGAGGGATTAGCGAGAGTTTCGTAATCCTGAGCCCACAAGGCGTTCAATAATTGGGTTAATAGTTCCATTCACGATTCCTGGTACATCGGTTAACGGCACGTCTGAACGCGGTATATGCACGGCGACATAGCTTTTTATTAGATTATGGTCGCTACTGCGCTCTGAACGGTTCCCTGTTTAAAAGTGAAGTAAGCCAAAGCTAACTCTCAGAACGACAAAATGCATCTAATTGTAACAAACCCGCTGACTTTACGTCATAGAAATTGCAGTTTGTTGCATTCTGATTTTGCTGATTGCGAAGGAGGGTGGCGAGTGTATTTACACAGGCTGACACTATATATGCTTTGCTTACCCTGAGGCTTTACGGGCAGCGGAGGAATCGCTGCCCTGCAGAAGGAGAACGTCTATTTTACGCCGTTGGCGGCCGTATCGAGATGAACCACGGGATTATCGGCAAACAGGTAGCGATCGGCATTGAATTCAAAGTCGTCGCTGGTTTCGTTGAACAACATCAGCTTGGTATTTTCCAGATGCTGCCACATCGCCAGCTTAGCCGCATGCGGATCTTTGCGAATCAGCGCTTTAAGAATTTGGTCATGATCGTCGCACCAGTTATCGACGGTACGTGAGTCGATATGGTCGTGCAGTTTTTTCCAGTACGGGTTATGCACGCGCTGGGTCCACATTTTTTCGACGATAGCGGCTAACGCCGTATTTTGCGTCGCCAGCGCGACCTGCACATGGAACTGAAGATCCCATTCGGAATCGCGGAAGCACTTCTCTTTACGCGCTTTTTCCTGGATTTCCATCAGCTTCATGATGTCCTGCTTGGTCACCTGAGTCGCCGCGAATTCGGCAATATTGCTTTCTATCAGCTGACGGGCCTGCAACAGCTCAAAAGGACCATAATTGGCAAATTCCAGCGATTCGTCGGCAATTTGCTGATGTTTTGGATGATTAGAGATGACGTGGATGCCGGAGCCTTTGCGGACCTCAACGTAGCCTTCAACTTCCAGCATAATGATGGCTTCGCGAACCACGGTACGACTTACGCTTTTTTCATCAGCGATAAACCGCTCTGCGGGTAGCTTATCGCCCACAAGGTAGACACCTTGTTCAATGCGCGTTTTAAGCTCAGCAGCAAGCTGCTGATACAGACGACGCGATTCAGTGATTTCCATATTCGCTCCCGGGAGATGGCGACAATATTGGATTTGTTATACCACTTTTACGCGCTTCTCACCATAAGAAGAGACGAAAAAGCCGCCTTAATCAAGGCGGCTTTCGGAGGGGATAACTCGCGTGCCTCTAGCTTTGCGTGGCGGGTTTACTCGTTTCCAGCGGTGTCGTGTCGTCATCCGCCGATTTATTTTTCAGCACGGTCCAGATAACCACGGCGCCCAGCACATCGAAAACCGCCAGCACGGCGAACAGCGGGCTAAAGCCGATAGTGTCCGCCAGTGCGCCAACCACCAGGGCAAACATCGTGCTCGCCAGCCAGGCGGCCATACCGGTCATGCCGTTCGCCGTCGCCACTTCGTTACGCCCAAACACGTCGGAAGAGAGGGTAATTAACGCACCGGACAGCGCCTGGTGAGCAAAGCCGCCGACGCACAGCAGGGCGATAGCGACAAACGGGCTGGTGAACAGACCGATCATCCCCGGGCCAATCATCAGCACCGCACCCATGGTGACGACCATTTTGCGCGAAACGATGAGGTTTACGCCAAACCAGCGCTGGAACAGCGGCGGCAGATAGCCCCCAACGATACAGCCAAGATCGGCAAACAGCATCGGCATCCACGCAAACATCGCGATCTCTTTCAGGTTAAAGCCGTAGACTTTAAACATGAACAGCGGGATCCAGGCGTTGAAGGTCCCCCACGCCGGCTCGGCAAGGAAGCGCGGCAGGGCGATACCCCAGAACTGACGGTTGCGCAGAATCTGCCACGGCGACATTTTCTTGCCGTTGTTGGTCTGATGCTGAGATTCCTGGCCGCCGATAATGTAGTCGCGTTCTTCTTCAGTTAATTTTTTCTGATCGCGCGGGTGTTTGTAGAAAATCAGCCACGCCATCGCCCAGGCAAAGCTCAGAACGCCGGAGATAATAAACGCCATCTGCCAGCTGTGCATCACGATGGCCCAAACCACCAGCGGTGGGGCAATCATGGCGCCGATCGAGGAGCCGACGTTGAAGTAGCCAACGGCGATTGAACGCTCTTTTGCCGGGAACCATTCGGAGCTGGCTTTCAGGCCCGCAGGGATCATTGCCGCTTCGGCGGCACCCACCGCGCCGCGCGCCAGCGCCAGACCGCCCCAGCTTCCCGCCAGCGCCGTAGAGCCGCAGAACACCGCCCATGCGATAGCAAAGAAGGCATAGCCGATTTTAGTGCCTAAAACATCCAGCACGTAGCCGGCAACGGGTTGCATAACGGTATAGGCAGCGGAATAGGCCGCGATGATATAGGAATACTGTTGGGTGGAGATGTGTAACTCTTCCATCAGAGTCGGCGCAGCTGCCGCCACAGTGTTACGCGTCAGGTACCCCAGCACGGTACCTAACGTCACCAGTGCGATCATGTACCAACGTAACCCTTTAATTTTACGCATGTAAACCTCATCGTTTGTTATATATCCGCAGCGGGTGCGGCTATCTTCCAGCCCTGTAACTGAGGCGAAGAAGGTGAAACGGAGGGTTCAGGAGAGGAAACCTCGTATGGCCCGAACCTTGCCATTAACTGTTGTGTCTAATTCGGTGTCCATACCGGTAAATCCGACGTGATAGTTCGTCGGTAATGCATTCCGTCGGTTTATATGTTTCGACGGCAGCAAGATAACTTGTCATACAACTTCAAAAGTTGAGTGACGTCACAAAAGTGGGAAAGTTTGTGTGGGCATTCGTTCATGCGAAAAAGGCCAGAGCTGGCGCGCTCTGGCGGGGCGTTTACTCCTTTGATGGTACTTTTTTTGTCATCGTTTATTGATCTAACTCACGAAAAATACTTCGGCCTGTGGAAATTGGTGTGATAACTTTGTCAGCATTATAGTCAATCATCTGATGGGCTCCCCAGGGGGCGAAGAGGACACGAAAATGACACCGTTTATGACCGAAGATTTTCTGCTTGATACCGAGTTTTCCCGCCGCCTGTACCACGATTACGCGAAAGACCAGCCGATTTTTGACTATCACTGCCACCTGCCGCCGCAGCAGATCGCGGAGAATTATCGTTTCAAAAATCTGTATGACATCTGGCTGAAAGGCGATCACTATAAATGGCGCGCGATGCGTACTAACGGCGTAGCCGAGCGTTTGTGCACCGGCGATGCTTCCGATCGCGAGAAATTTGACGCCTGGGCGGCCACCGTACCGCATACCATCGGTAACCCGTTATACCACTGGACGCATCTTGAGCTGCGCCGTCCTTTTGGTATTACAGGTAAGGTTCTCTCTCCGGCGACGGCGGATGAAATCTGGAATCAGTGCAACGATCTGCTGGCGCAGGATAGCTTTTCCGCTCGCGGCATCATGCAGCAGATGAACGTGAAAATGGTCGGCACCACCGACGATCCGGTCGATTCGCTGGAGCATCACGCCTCCGTCGCTAAAGACAGTTCATTCTCCGTGAAAGTACTGCCGAGCTGGCGCCCGGACAAAGCCTTCAACATCGAACAGGCCACCTTCAACGACTACATGGCGAAGCTGGGTGAAGTGTCTGACACCGACATTCGCCGCTTTGCCGACCTCCAGTCCGCGCTGACCAAACGTCTGGATCACTTCGCCGCTCACGGTTGTAAAGTGTCTGACCACGCGCTCGACGTGGTGCTGTTCGCCGAAGCCAACGAAAGCGAACTGGATAGCATCCTGGCGCGTCGTCTGGCGGGTGAAGCCCTCAGCGAGCATGAAGTCGCGCAGTTCAAAACGGCGGTTCTGGTCTTCCTCGGCGCGGAATACGCCCGTCGCGGCTGGGTGCAGCAGTACCACATCGGCGCGCTGCGCAACAACAACCTGCGCCAGTTCAAACTGTTAGGGCCGGATGTAGGGTTTGACTCCATTAACGACCGCCCGATGGCGGAAGAGCTGTCCAAACTGCTCAGCAAACAGAACGAAGAAAACCTGCTGCCGAAAACGATCCTCTACTGCCTGAACCCGCGCGACAACGAAGTGCTGGGTACCATGATCGGCAACTTCCAGGGCGAAGGCATGCCGGGCAAGATGCAGTTCGGTTCCGGCTGGTGGTTCAACGATCAGAAAGACGGTATGGAACGTCAGATGACCCAGCTGGCGCAGCTTGGCCTGCTGAGCCGCTTTGTCGGGATGCTGACCGATAGCCGCAGCTTCCTCTCCTACACCCGTCATGAATACTTCCGCCGCATCCTGTGCCAGATGATTGGCCGCTGGGTTGAAGCGGGAGAAGCGCCGGCGGATATTCAGCTGCTGGGCAAGATGGTGAAAAACATTTGCTTTAACAATGCGCGTGACTACTTCGCCATTGAACTGAACTAAGACCAGAGGTCGGTTGATATGCAATACATTAAAATCCATTCGCACGATAACGTCGCGGTAGCGTTGGCGGATATGGCGGCAGGCACGGTAGTCACCATTGACGGCGATACGGTCACGTTGGCGCAGGATATTGCGCGCGGGCATAAGTTTACGCTGCGCGGCATTGCGAAGGGAGACAACGTCATTAAGTATGGTCTGCCGATAGGGCATGCGCTGGCGGATATTGCGCCGGGGGAACATATCCACTCCCATAATACGCGTACTAACTTAAGCGATCTCGACGCGTACAGCTATCAACCGGATCTGATCGAACCCGCCGCGCAGCCGGCGGATCGCGACATCCAAATTTATCGTCGCGCCAACGGCGAAGTCGGGGTGCGCAACGAGCTGTGGATCCTGCCGACCGTCGGCTGCGTCAACGCCATGGCGCGCCAGATGCAGAACCGTTTTCTGAAGGAAACCAACGACGCGGAAGGTATCGACGGCGTTCATCTCTTCAGCCATACCTACGGCTGCTCACAGCTCGGTGACGATCACATCAACACCCGTACCATGCTGCAAAATATGGTGCGCCACCCGAACGCCGGGGCGGTACTGGTGGTCGGCCTGGGCTGCGAAAACAATCAGGTTGATGCCTTCCGCGAAACGCTGGGCGAGTTCGACCCTGACCGCGTCCACTTTATGATCTGCCAGCACCAGGATGACGAAGTGGAAGCCGGGCTGGAGCATCTGCGCCAGCTGTATGAGGTGATGCGCCACGACAAGCGCGAGCCGGGTAAGCTGAGCGAACTGAAGTTTGGTCTTGAGTGCGGCGGCTCTGACGGCTTGTCCGGCATCACCGCAAACCCGATGCTGGGCCGCTTCTCGGATTATCTGATTGCCAACGGCGGCACCACCGTGCTGACCGAAGTGCCGGAAATGTTCGGTGCCGAGCAGCTGCTGATGAGCCACTGTCGCGATGAAGAGACGTTTGGCAAGCTGGTGACGATGGTTAATGATTTCAAACAGTACTTTATCGCTCATGACCAGCCGATTTATGAGAATCCATCGCCGGGCAACAAAGCGGGCGGTATCACGACGCTGGAGGATAAGTCGCTGGGCTGTACGCAGAAAGCGGGCTCCAGCCAGGTGGTCGACGTCCTGCGCTACGGCGAGCGGCTAAAAGTGCACGGCCTGAACCTGCTGAGCGCCCCGGGCAACGATGCGGTTGCGACCAGCGCCCTGGCCGGCGCGGGCTGCCATATGGTGCTCTTCAGCACCGGTCGCGGCACGCCGTACGGCGGTTTTGTGCCAACGGTGAAAATTGCCACCAACAGCGAACTGGCGGCAAAGAAAAAACACTGGATCGACTTCGATGCCGGTCAGCTGATTCACGGTAAAGCGATGCCGCAGCTGCTGGAGGAGTTTGTCGATACCATTGTGGCCTTTGCGAACGGTAAGCAGACCTGCAATGAGCGTAATGATTTCCGTGAGCTGGCTATTTTCAAAAGCGGCGTCACCCTTTAATTACTCGTCATCTTTCGCACCACCGCTGTGTTGGCAGCATTTATCCACCCCGGTCACTTACTTCAGTAAGCTCCCGGGGATGTCTAAACTTGCCGCCTTGCTGTGGCGCGAAATCTTTAGAGTAATAAAAGGGCGGTATTCCGGAAGCGGCGTTTCAGATAATGATGCGCCGTTTTGTCTTATACCCTAAATAATTCGAGTTGCAGGACAAAGCACTTGTGCTTTGAACAGCGCTGGCGCTGGCCCCGAAGGGGCGAGACCGCAGGCCGAGTAACGCGGCAAGTGAGCGAATCCCCGGGAGCTTACTGAAGTAAGTGACCGGGGTGAACGAACGCAGCTAACGCACATGCAACTTGAAGTATGACGGGTATATAAGGACTTTTCATGACCGCATACTGGCTTGCCCAGGGCGTCGGCGTTATCGCCTTTCTGATCGGTATTACGACCTTTTTCAACCGCGATGAGCGTCGCTTTAAGCTACAGCTGGCCGTCTATAGCGCCACCATTGGCGTGCATTTCTTTTTGATGGGCGCCTGGCCGGCGGGAATGAGCGCCGAGCTGAATACCGTCCGCACCCTGATCTCCATGCGCACCCGCAGGCTGTGGGTGATGGCCCTGTTTATCGTGCTCACCCTGGTGCTGGGGCTGGCGAAGCTGCAGCACGCCATGGAGCTGCTGCCGATTATTGGCACCCTGGCCAGTACCTGGGCGCTCTTTCGCTGCTCGGGTCTAACCGTCCGCTGCGTCATGTGGTGTTCGACCGCCTGCTGGGTGATCCACAACTTTTGGCTGGGCTCGATCGGCGGCACCCTGATTGAAGGCAGCTTCCTGTTGATGAACGGTCTGAATATCATCCGATTCCGGCGGATGCAAAAGCGCGGTATCGATCCGTTTAAAGCGGAAAAGGCGGGGCAGAAAGAGAACCCCTCCGCGCGTTAGCGGAGGGGAGAGGTGAGATTAACTGCGCAGGGCGTTTTTCGCCAGCTGTTCGTCTTCAGCGATACAGGCGGCGGCGGTGAACAGCGCATCGGTCGAGGAGTTCAGCGCGGTTTCGCAGGAGTCCTGCAGAACGCCGATAATGAAGCCCACGGCGACCACCTGCATGGCGATATCGTTCGGGATACCAAACATATTACAGGCCAGCGGGATCAGCAGCAGCGACCCGCCCGCCACGCCGGAGGCGCCGCAGGCGCACAGCGAGGCGACGACGCTCAGCAGCAGCGCGGTCGGCAGATCGACCGGAACATTAAGCGTGTGTACGGCCGCCAGGGTCAGAACCGTGATGGTAATCGCC
Organism: Klebsiella sp. Q11; assembly: GCF_964241505.1. Taxonomy (NCBI): domain Bacteria; kingdom Pseudomonadati; phylum Pseudomonadota; class Gammaproteobacteria; order Enterobacterales; family Enterobacteriaceae; genus Klebsiella; species Klebsiella sp. Q11. The sequence goes on along the minus strand of NZ_CAXSXW010000009.1, from coordinate 160,791 downwards.
GCGCCGGCCATGTTTATGGTCGCGCCCAGCGGAATAGAGACCGAATAGGTATCGCGATCCAGATTCAGCTTTTCGCACAGGGCCATATTCACCGGAATGTTGGCGGCGGAGCTGCGGGTAAAGAAGGCATATACGCCGCTTTCGCGCAGGCAGGTCATCACCAGCGGATACGGGTTGCGGCGGATTTTCCAGAACACCAGCAGCGGGTTAATCACCAGCGCCACCAGCAGCATACAGCCAACCAGCACCAGCAGCAGCTGGGCATAGCCCCACAGGGTTTCAAAACCGGTCGTCGCCAGCGTGGAAGCGACCAGGCCGAAGATACCCAGCGGCGCAAAGCGAATCACCACTTTAACGATAAAGGTGACCGCGTGGGACATGTCGTTAATCAGATTTTTGGTGGTTTCATTGCCGTGGCGCAGCGCGAATCCTAAACCGACGGCCCATACCAGAATCCCGATATAGTTGGCGTTCAGCAGCGCGTCAATGGGGTTAGAAACCATGCTCATCAGCAGCCCGCGCAGGACTTCGACGATACCCGACGGTGGGGTGATGCTCTCTGCCGCCGCGTTCAGGTGCAGCGTTGACGGAAAGAGGAAGCTGAACAGCACCGCGGTTAACGCGGCGGCAAAAGTCCCCAGCAGATAGAGGAACAGAATCGGGCGAATGCTGGTTTTCTGCCCCTGCTGATGGTTGGCGATAGAGGCCATGACCAGCATCAGTACCAGCACCGGCGCCACCGCTTTCAGCGCGCCGACGAACAGCGTCCCCAGCAGCCCAACCGCCACGGCGGCCGGTTTTGAGACCGTCGCCAGCAGCACGCCGAGTATCAGACCAATTAAAATTTGTTTGACCAGACTGCCCTGAGCCAGTCGCCGTAGCAGGGTCGATCGGGGTGATGGGGTTGCCATAATTCATTCCTTCCAGTGATGTCGCGGTCCGTCCCGGCTACGTGTTATTTGTAACGTTTATGTCCGGATGTAAATAGATGTTTGCCTGGTTGAGTATACGGAAAGAACGCTTCTGGGGAAGGGTAAAATGCTGTTTATCGCGCTGAGATCTTATTTTTTAACTATGTATTAACTATTTTGTGACATGAGTAAGAATAATGCGCGGCAAACGTTGCCGACCGGGTGAAACGGGTCTTCACCCGGCCGTTTACGTCTTACTGCAGCTGTTTTTTCCGATCGTTGTGCTTATTGACCCAGGCGTTGATCAGCAGCGTCAGCACCAGAATACCGCCGACCACGCCCAGCGAAATGCCGATGGGAATATGGTAAAAATCGACAATCAGCATCTTGATGCCGATAAACACCAGAATCACCGACAGGCCGTACTTCAGCATGGAGAAACGCTCCGCGACGCCCGCCAGCAGGAAATACATCGCACGCAGGCCGAGAATCGCGAACAGGTTTGAGGTCAGCACGATAAACGGATCGGTGGTCACGGCGAAGATGGCCGGAATGCTGTCGACGGCAAAGATAACGTCGCTTAGCTCGACCAGAATCAGCACCAGCAGCAGCGGCGTGGCGTAGATAACGCCGTTTTTGCGGGTAAAGAAGCGTTCACCCTCGATTTTATCCGTCATGCGCAGATGATTGCGGATCCAGCGTACCAGCGGTTTATCGCCGATCCCGGAATCGTCCTCTTTCGCCAGCGCCATCTTCACGCCGGTAAACAGCAGGAATGCGCCGAAGACGTAGAGCAGCCATTCAAACTGAGAAATCAGCCAGCTGCCGGCGAAGATCATGATCGTACGCAGCACGATCGCGCCCAGTACGCCGTAAACCAGCACTCTGCGCTGTAGCGCAGGAGGAACGGCAAAGTAGCTGAACAGCATCAGCCAGACGAAGACGTTATCCACGGCCAGCGCTTTCTCGATCAGGTAGCCGGTGAGGAACGCCAGCGCTTGCGGGTCGGCCACGGCGCGACCTTCGGTCTGCACCAGATACCACCAGAAAGCGGCGTTAAACAGCAGCGAGAGGGTAACCCAGAGAATGGACCAGCCAGCGGCCTGCTTCATGGTCATGCTATGCGCACCACGCCGTCCCTGCAGCAGCAGATCGATAGCCAGCATGATGACCACGACCACTGCGAATCCGCCCCATAACAACGGTGTGCCGACAGTATTCATTACTATTTTCCTTACATAAAAACAAAACGGCTGACGTCGGAAGACGGCAGCCGCTGCGCTTTTATGCATAGACCTCGCCTTCCGGCAAGGTCTCACTTACAACAAGAATCTGTTGCCCGGCGACCGGATGCGGTTTTTCACGCATCGTAATGACGATCGGCCGGCAAGGAAGTTACTCCCCTTTGCGCGTAACAAAGTATTACAGGTTATAAATGGCGTCAATGGAGGCCGACGGACCATTTACACAGCTTTACGCCACCGGTTGACTATCCGCCGGGAAGACCACGCCGGTCTGGCGACGAATTTCGCTCAGCAGCTTCGCCGTGATGCGGCTCACTTCCAGACCCGGATGAGCCACCTCGTTGGCTTCGACCAGACGAGCGAACTCCTCCGCTTCATACAGCATCGTATTGATATGCTGCGGCTGGGTGAGATCCTGAGACTTGCCGCCGCGCGGCACGAAGCACACTTTCTGGCATTCGGAGATTTTTTCGATCACCAGCGCGCCGGCTTCGCCCTGAATTTCGCTGGGGATGGCGGAATCGCTGACCTTCGAGTGGTGCAGGGTGACATCAAAATCCCCGTAGCTGAGAACGACCGTGCCCAGGCCATCGACGCCGCTTTCCAGCAGGCTGGCGGTTGCGTGCACCGCGCGAGGCTCGCCCCACAGCGCCACCGCGGAGGCCAGACAGTAAAAGCCGATGTCCATGATCGAGCCGTTAGAGAAGGCCGGATTGAAGGTGTTGGGATTTTCACCGTCGAGATAGCGCTGATAGCGGGAAGAGTACTGGCAGTAGTTAATAAAGGCTTTGCGCAGCTTGCCGATCTTGTCGAACGACTGTTTAAGCAGCTGGAAGTTTGGCAGGCTGGCGGTTTTGAACGCTTCGAAGAGCACCACGTTATTTTCCCGCGCCGTTTTGATCGCGGCTTCAACTTCCTGCAGGTTCGAGGCCAGCGGTTTTTCGCAAATCACGTGCTTTTTATGGCGCAGAAACAGGCGGGTTTGCGGGAAGTGCAGCGAGTTTGGGCTGGCGATATAGATCGCGTCAACGTCAGGGCTTTGCGCTAAATCTTCCAGCGAAGTGAACAGATGTTCGACGGGATAGTCGCTGGCGAAGGCCTGGGCTTGCTCAAGGCTGCGGGAGTAGATGGCGGTGAGTTTATATTTGCCGGTTTCATGGGCGGCATCGACAAACTGCTTGGTTATCCAGTTTGTGCCAACAACTGCGAAACGTATCATAAACGTTGACGAACTCCGTAAAAGGGACCTTTCGTCACTGTAGCACGCCATCATGACAAAACCAGTGCGCTATGGCGCAGAACGCTCTAACGAAAGCTGGGTCAGCCACAGGCGGGTATCAAACTCCAGCTGATGGTACTGTGGCTCCATATGGCAGCACAGCTGATAGAACGCTTTGTTGTGCTCTTTTTCCTTCAGGTGCGCCAGCTCGTGCACCACGATCATCCGCAGAAAATCCTCCGGCGCATCGTGAAAGACGGTGGCGACGCGAATTTCGGCTTTGGCCTTCAGCTTGCCGCCCTGAACGCGGGAGATGGCGGTATGCAGGCCGAGCGCGTTGTTGAGCACGTGGATCTTGTTGTCGTACATCACCTTATTGATCGGCGCCGCGCCGCGCAGATAGCGGGACTTCAGATCCTGGGTATACTGGTACAGCGCTTTATCGTTGTTGATATCGTGGCCCTGCGGATAGCGCTTTTTCAGCACCTCGCCGAGACGGTTCTGTTCGATTAACGCGGTGACCTGCGCAAGCAGGGATTCAGGGTAGCCCTGGAGATAGGTTAAAGTGCTCATGCAGCCTGTTTGGGTCATTCAGCGACAACTGCCGGGGATTCTAGCACCCCGCGCGGGCAGGATGCCAGAAAGGCGGCGTTACTCGATTATCGCGTCTTCTACCGCCCGGTAGCTAAAGAAGTCAAACAGCGCCTCTTTACGATGCAGCATGCTATCCACGCAGGCCATGCCGACAAACGCGCCGGTAAACTCGCCGTAGCGGCTGTATTCATCGGAAAAATGCGAGGTGTCGTAGACCGCGCCGATGTTTTGGTATTTTTCGCCATCCGCGGACCACGAGCATTGTATCTCCCGGCCGTTAATCGCCATCGCCAGATAGACTTCTCCCTCCGCAAGGCGGATTTTCTGCGGGTCGTCGTGACGCTCGCCGTTATCCATATAAATGATGGCCAGCTGCGCTGCGCCGGAGGCTTCATCCCAGGTTTTATGCAAAAACAGATAGTTCATGTTGTCGTAATAGAGCGTCAGGCCGGCGCTGTGCTGATAAATCTCCGGGCTGAACTCCATCTTCGTGACGATGGTGGCGTATACCGAGGTGAGCTTTTTCGCCAGCAGGCTGACTTTATTGAGCGAGCTCAGCGACTCCTGGCCGCGTAAGGCAAGGTAGCCTGCTTTACGTTCAAGGCTGGTAAAGCGCTGAAGGCGGATCCGCGGCGCATAGAAGGCGTTATCCAGCGTCTGCCCATCAAAATCATCCCTGTCTGGTTTAGCCGGAAACGGCTGAGAAGGCAGATTAGACTCTTCCACCTGGTGCTGAGCGAGGTTCCCCCCGGCCGCCATGCGCAGCCAGCCATCGTCGCTCCATACCATCTTTTGTATCGCCGTCTCGCGGCCCAGCGGGCAGCGCAGCACCTGGCGGAAGGGCCTGCTGCAAAGATGGGTTAACCAGACTTCGCCCGTCGGGGTCTCGACGTAGCTGCCGTGCCCGGCTTTTTGCAGATAGGTTTGCGGATTGAAGTAGTGTGGTTTGAGATGGTCTGCGTCGTGGCGCGCGTTATAGTTCTCCGGCCAGGAGGTGACGATGGGGTTTTGCGGATCGCCTTCATAGGGGCCGGCGACCTGCGTTGCGCGCGCCATAGTGACCGCATGGCCGTAGCCGGTGCCGCCTTCGGCGACCATCAGGTAGTAATAGTCGCCGCGGCGCGTCAAATGCGGTGCTTCAATACAGCCGCGATCGGTACCGCCGCGCCAGATCCGCTGCGGATAGCCGACAACGCTTCGCGTTTGCGGCGAATACTCCACCAGGCAAATGGCGCCCGGTTTTTCGTAACCTTCGCGGGTTTCCCACTCCAGGGATACGATCCATTTTTTTCCGTCGGTGTCGTGCAAAATGGAGGCATCGAACCCGGCAGAGTGGAGATAAACCGGCTCACTCCACGGGCCGGTGATTTCACTGGCGGTAATAAGATAGTTATCTACATCGAAATAACGTGAATTCATGGAATTCATCACGCCATAAATAACGTAGAACAGCTTTTCCTCTTCACACCAGGTCAGGCTCGGTGCCCAAATGCCTTTGGCGGAGGGCAGCTTTTTTAAATCCGGATTATTATCATCGGTAAGAACGTGGGTAAGTAATTGCCAATGTTTTAAATCCCTCGAATGATAAACCGGCAGACCGGGAAACCATTCAAAGGAAGAGACCGCCACATAATAATCATCGCCGCGCCGACAGATACTGGGGTCAGGATTAAAACCTTTAAAAACAGGATTCTGAATCATCGTATTTACCCTTAATGCGCAAAATATAGCGATGATTGTAAATAGGCGATGGCGACGGGGATATATAGACTCTGGCTATTTATATAATAAACGTCTACTTATCCGGTGATGCGGCTCACAAAAACGCGTTATTTCTCCGCCTGACGCCCTACGGCATCGGTGCTTCTGACTTTGTGACGGAAGGCCAGCGGGGTGTCGTTCATCATCTCTTTAAACTTGAGGCAGAAGTAGGCGCTGTCGGTGAAGCCGGCGCTTTGCGAGATATCGCTAATCTTCAGGTCGGTGTTGGTCAGTAGATTGATAGCGATATTCAGTTTGCGCAGCAGCATAAATTTTTTGAAGCTGATGCCGAAGGCGGATTTAAAGGTGCGGGAAAACCAGGATTTCGACCATCGGCAGCGGCGGGCGGCTTCTTCGGTTGTCATCTCAAAATTTTCATTTTCATCAATAGATTGCAGAAGTTCGATCAGCTCGCTCAGATAGCGATGGTTGGTGCGTTCGGTAATGGGGACGGAATCTTTCAGGCTATTAAAGGCGTGCAGCAGTACGCTCTGCATCAGGGAGCGAAACAGCGAATCGGTAAAGTCGCTGAACTCGCCGCACCAGCTCAGCAACAGCTCCAGGCGCTCGGCTTCCTCGCCGGAAAGGTAAGCGACCGCGCCGCAGTGGGCGGCGGGGAGCGACAGGTCGTATCCCTCGAGCCACTCTTTTTCGAATTGCATAAGATAACGCTTGTGGCTGGCGGTGGCCGGGAGCGTCATTTCATGGATCAGTAAGGCGGGGACGAAAACCAGGGTATTGTTTTTTATCGTAAATTTCTCATCACCAATCGAATAGCTGCCCTCCGACTCTCGGAACCACATCAGTTCGTCCATCATATGAAAATGGGGGACTACGTTTATGCCATTGAAATCGTTTATGTTATCTACCCGCAGGGTAAATAGCTCGCCGGCGCCCACGGGGATCTTTTCGAAAACGGGAGATTCATCACTCATCGGGTACACTCCTCTTATATTTAACAGGATGATTTATACATAATCGGTAAGCCCTAAGCAATAACGTACAGAGGACAAATATTAACGATCTTTCTGGCGGAGGCGCGATGAACACTGCCCGTATCAGTATTAAAGAAAAATTTAGCTATGGGTTAGGGGATACCGGCTGTAATTTAGTCTGGCAGACAGTGATGCTGTTTATGGCCTGGTTTTATACCGACGTATTTGGTTTAAGTCCGGCGCATATGGGGACCATGTTTCTCGCAGTCAGGGTATTAGACGCGGTCACCGATGTATTAATGGGGGCGGTGGCGGACCGTACCCGGACTAAATATGGGCAATTCCGCCCTTATATTTTATGGTTCGCGATTCCTTTTGGCGTACTTTGCTGCTTAACGTTTTATACGCCGGATTTCGGCTATACCGGCAAGCTGATTTACGCCTATGTTTCTTATACCTTATTATCGCTGGTCTATACGGCGATTAACGTTCCGTATTGCGCGATGATCAATAATATCTCTAACGATTCCCGCGAGCGCGTTTCGCTTCAGTCCTGGCGCTTTGCGCTCAGTACGCTCGGCGGTCTGATTGTCTCGCTGACCGCGCTGCCGCTGGTGGTCTGGCTGGGTCAGGGTAATGTGCAAAACGGCTATTTTTACACCATGATTGTGATGGGGTGCCTGAGCATCATTTTGTTCTTTATCTGCTTCGGCCTGACGAAAGAGCGCTACACCACGGATATCGCGGTCAACAATCAAAGCAGCATTCTTGACGATCTGAAAACCCTGCTCGCCAACAAGGACTGGCGCATTCTCTTCGCGCTCAACGTCGTTAACCTGATTGCGGTGCTGTTTAAAGGCGGGACCACGCTCTATTACGTCAACAACATTATGGGGCGGGCGGATCTGGGCAGTCTGCTGCTGACCACCACCCTGGCTTCCGGCGTGCTGGGGGCGATGCTCTCCCCGTTTATCTTTAAAAATATTGATAAAGTGAAAGGGTTTAAAATCTCCATGGCCATTGAGGCGGCGCTGCTGATAGGCATGTACTTCGTCCCGGCGGGGAACGTGGCCGCTATCTTTGCGCTGGTGATTATCATCAATATTATTCAGCTGGCCGCCACGCCGCTGCAGTGGAGCATGCTGTCCGATATTATCGATGCGGAAGAGAAACGCAGCGGTAAAAAACTCAGCGGGATCGTTTTTTCAACAAACCTGTTTGCCATCAAGCTGGGGATCGCCATCGGCGGCGCGCTGGTGGGCTATATGCTGGCATGGGGCGACTACGTTGGCGGCGCAGCGCAGCAAACCGACTCCGCGCTGCAGATGATCGCGCTGCTGTTCACCGTTTTCCCAGGGGTGCTGGTGGCGCTGCTGATTGTTATCATGAGCAAGTACAGCCTGGACGATAAACGCCTGTCGCGCCTGGCGCAGGACGACCTCCCGGCGTAACGGACTGTCGCCCGGCAGATGGAGATAATCGGCGCATCTCTATTCTACTGGGCGAAGTTTGCGTATAAACTCGCGGGTTTTAGTGTTCCGGAGGCACAAAGGCGATGAGCCAGGTAGAGTTAAACGGTGAGTTATTCACATTAGAGCGGTTCCCGCCGAATGCTGAAGAGGAAGCGCTTCAGGCGTGGGAAGCGGCGGATGAATATCTGCTGCAACAGGTGAATGACGTCGACGGCCTGACGCTCATTTTCAATGACAGCTTTGGCGCGCTGGGCTGCGCGCTGGCGGAACGCAACCCGGTCAGCATCAACGATTCCTACGTATCTGAGCTGGCGACCCGCTACAACCTGCGGATGAACGGCATTGATGAAGAGAGCGTACGTTTTCAGGATCCCCTGAGCGAACTGCCTGCCGCGCCGGCGCTGGTGCTCATTAAGGTTCCGAAGCAGCTGGCGCTGCTGGAGCAGCAGCTGCGCGCGCTGCGCGAGGTTGTCACGCCGGAAACCCGCATCATCGCCGCCGCGAAAGCGCGGGATGTCCACAATTCCACCCTGGCGCTGTTTGAGAAGATCCTCGGCACCACCACCACATCGCTGGCATGGAAAAAGGCGCGGCTGATTTTCTGTACCTTTACCGCGCCTGAGGTGGCCGATGCGCCGCAAACCTACAGCTGGGCGCTGGACGGTACGCCGTGGACGATTCACAACCACGCCAACGTGTTCGCCCGCAGCGGCCTTGATATTGGCGCGCGCTTCTTCCTGGAGCATCTGCCGGCAAATATTGAAGGCGAGATCGCCGATCTTGGCTGCGGCAACGGCGTGATTGGCCTGAAAGCGCTGGCTTTAAACCCGGACGCCCGGGTGATGTTTACCGATGAGTCCTATATGGCGGTCGCTTCCAGCCGGCTGAACGTCGAAACCAATATGCCGGATGACCTCGAACGCTGCGAGTTTGTGGTGAATAACGCGCTGTCCGATATTGAGCCGGACCGCTTCGCCGCCATCCTCTGCAACCCGCCGTTTCATCAGCAGCATGCGATCACCGATCATATTGCCTGGCAGATGTTTAACGACGCCCGCCGCAGTCTGAAGTACGGCGGCGAGCTGTATGTCGTCGGCAACCGCCATCTCGATTATTTCCGCAAGCTGAAGCGCGCGTTCGGTAACTGCACGACGATCGCCACCAATAATAAATTTGTGGTGTTGAAAGCGACAAAGGTGCGCAAACAGCGCTGAGCGTTATCGGCTTTCCCGGTTTCCCCGGTTTCCCCGGCTTGCGGCTGACGCCTTAGCCGGGCTACCGGCTGACGCCTTAGCCGGGCTACCGGCTGACGCCTTAGCCGGGCTACCAGCTGATGCCTTAGGCGGGCTACCGGCTGATACCTTAGTTGGGCTACCGGCCGGGTTTTCTTTCCCTAAATCGACAGCGCCAGCCGGGTGCCCTGAGCGATTGCCCGCCGGGCGTCCAGCTCCATCGCCACGTCGCAGCCGCCAATCAAATGCACCGTTTTACCCGCTGCCTGCAGCGGATCGGCCAGCTCGCGGCGGGGATCCTGACCGGCGCAGATAATCACATGATCAACGTTAAGCACCTGAGATTCGCCGCCGATCGTCACATGTAGGCCGGCATCATCGATCCGTTGATAGCTGACGCCGGGGATCATTTTGACGCCGCGGGCCAGCAGGGTGGCGCGGTGGATCCAGCCGGTGGTTTTCCCCAGCCCGTCGCCGGGCTTGCTGGTTTTGCGCTGCAGCATCACGATCTGGCGCGGGCTTTTAGCCAGCTGCATCCCCTCCGGGCGTAATCCGCCCGCGCTCTGCAGGCTGGTATCGATCCCCCATTCCGCACAGAACTCGTCGATATTCTGGCTGGTGGCGACGCCGGACTGGCTGAGGTACATGGCGGTATCAAAGCCGATCCCGCCGCAGCCGATAATCGCCACCTTCTCGCCGACCGGCGCTTTATCACGCAGGACATCGAGGTAGCTCAGCACCTTCGGATGATCGATCCCGGCGATATCCGGCATCCGCGGGGCGATCCCGGTGGCGAGGATAATCTCATCAAATGCCCGCAGATCGTCGGCCGTCACCCGGGTTTCAAGCCGCAGCGCGACGCCGGTAAGATCCAGCATCCGGCGGTAATAACGTAGAGTTTCATGGAACTCCTCTTTGCCGGGGATCTGTTTGGCGATAGTAAACTGGCCGCCAATCTCATGGTGCCCGTCAAAGAGCGTCACCTGATGCCCGCGCGAGGCGGCGTTAACGGCAAAGGCCAGGCCGGCAGGACCGGCGCCGACTACCGCCAGCCGCTTCGGTGCGGTCGCGGGCGCTATCGGCATCAGGGTTTCATGGCAGGCGCGCGGGTTGACCAGACACGAGGTGACTTTACCGGCGAAGATCCGATCGAGGCAGGCCTGGTTGCAGCCAATACAGGTATTGATCTCATCCGCCCGCCCGCTCTGTGCTTTAGAGAGAAATTCGCTGTCGGCGAGGAAAGGGCGGGCCATCGATACCATGTCGGCGTCTCCGCGGGCCAGGATCGCCTCCGCCACGGCGGGATCGTTAATCCGGTTGGTGGTGACCAGCGGGATCGACACCGCGCCTTTCAGCTTGCGGGTGACCCAGCTAAACGCGCCGCGCGGTACCGGAGTGGCGATGGTGGGAATGCGCGCCTCGTGCCAGCCGATGCCGGTATTGATAATCGTGGCCCCGGCGGCCTCAATCGCTTTCGCCAGCGCGGTGACCTCCGCCAGGGTGCTGCCGCCGCTGACCAGGTCGAGCATCGACAGGCGGTAGACAATAATAAAATCGCTGCTCGCGCGCTCCCGCACGGCTCTGACCACCTCTACGGCAAAACGCATGCGTCGGGCGTAGTCGCCGCCCCACTGGTCGTCGCGCAGGTTGGTGCGCGCGGCAAGAAATTCGTTAATCAGATAGCCTTCCGAGCCCATCACTTCGACGCCGTCGTACCCGGCTTCCCGCGCCAGCTGGGCGCAGCGGGCAAAATCATCGATCAGCTGTAAGATCTCTTCGTGGCTCAGTTCGTGAGGCGTAAAGGGGTTGATTGGCGCCTGCAGCGCGGAAGGAGCCACCAGCTTCGGCTGGTAGCTGTAGCGCCCGGTATGCAGGATCTGCAGCGCGATTTTGCCGCCCTCCTCGTGTACCGCATCGGTGATATGGCGGTGATGAGCGAGATGGCTGGCGTCGTTAAGCACCGCGCCGCCCGCCATGGTGACGCCGGAAGGCGCCGGGGCAATCCCGCCGGTGACGATCAGCGCCACCCCGTGGCGGGCGCGCTCGGCGTAAAACGCCGCCAGCCGCTGTGCGCCGTCCGGCAGCTCCTCCAGGCCAGTGTGCATCGAGCCCATCAACACGCGGTTTTTGAGCGTTGTGAACCCCAGGTCAAGCGGGGCGAAAAGCGACGGGTAGCGGCTCATAATCTCTTCCAGTGTAAAATTATTGTTATGTGGTCGGATGAGTTACTAATTTAGCCGCCGCGGGCGAAAAGGGAAAAGGGGAGTGCGGCGATTGTGATGGGATTCAAAGAACGGCGGAAGGTTCTCCCTTACCCCGGCCCTCTCCCACCGGAAGAGGGAGAAGGGCGGAATGGCGCCGGGGCCAGTTATGCCCGGACGGTTTCTTCTCCTGTAGGGGAGAGGCTTAGGGTGAGGGGGCAACAGGGGCACGGCGCGTTAGCCCCGGCGCCTGCCACATCGAGGTCGTTAATCCGCTGTCCACCAGACCGAGCTGCTCGGCGTACACCGACTGCCATTTGATCATCATCTCGTGATACAGCTCGCGATGCGCCGGATTGGGCGTAAATTCCCGGTGCCAGTTCACCAGCTTCTCGCCCGTCGCCGCCATATCGCCGTACAGCCCGGCGCCGGCGCCGGCGGCGATCGCGCAGCCCAGCGCCGTCGCCTCGCGGACCTCCGGCACCCGCACCGGGAGGCCGGTGACATCGCTGAGGATCTGGCTCCACAGCGCGCCTTTTGAGCCCCCGCCGGCAAAGACCAGGCTGTCAAACCGCACGCCGGAAAACTGCGAAATTTGCGCCAGATTACAGGCAGAGACAATCGCCGCGTTCTCTTCCAGCGCGCGGAAGAGGGTGGCCTTATTGCATTTTTCCGGATCGATGGAGAGGTTAATAAACGACGGCGCGGCGTGGTACCACTGCTTAAAGTGCATGGCGTCAGAGAAGATCGGCATCACCCCGTGGGAACCCGCCGGCACGCGGCTGGCCATCTCTTCGAGCAGGCTGTAGGCGTCGACGCCGAGGCGCCCGGCAATCAGCTTCTCCTCCGCGCAGAACGCGTCGCGGAACCAGCGCATGGTCAGGCCGGTGAAGAAGCTGATGGACTCCGCCTGCGCCATGCCGGGAATGACGTGCGGGTTAACGCGAATATTCATCTCCGGGTCAGTTCGGACTTCCGGCAGATTAACCACCTGCTGCCAGAAAGTGCCGCCGAGCACCGCCGTCTGCCCGGCGCGCACCACGCCGAGGCCCAGGCAGCCGAGCTGGACGTCGCCGCCGCCCATCACCACCGGCGTGCCCGCGCGCAGCCCGCTTTGCGCCGCCGCCGCGTCGGTCACCGCTCCCAGTACGCTGCCGGTCTCTTTGACCGGCGAGAGAATATCGGCCCGCAGCCCGGCCATATCCAGCAGCGCCGGGCGCCAGTCGCGGCTGAAGAGATCGAGCATGCCGGTCGTTCCGGCGTTAGAAGGGTCAACCGCCAGTTCGCCGGAAAGCTTTGCCGCCAGCCAGTCGCTGATCATGGTGATGGTCGCCGCTTTGCGGTAGATATCCGGGCGATGATGGGCCAGCCACAGCAGGCGCGGCATGGCGCTCAGTGCCAGGGTCTGCCCGGACACGCCGTACACTTCGGATTCAAAACGGTCGTCGTGGATCTCTTTGAGCTCCGCCACCTCGCGGCTGGCGCGGGCGTCAACGTTGGCGCAGGCCCAGATGGCCTCGCCGTTGCGGTCGTAAAGCACGATGCCTTCACGCATCGAGCAGCAGGCCACGGACTGAATATCTGCCGCAGAGAGATGGGCGGCGGCCAGCGCCTGACGGATACACTGGCAGGCCAGCTGCCAGTTGGTGCCAAGGTCGAACTCCATCGAGCCGGGGACATTGTCCACGCTCAGGTGCTTCCATTCGGCCTGGCCGACCGCTATCTGACGGCCCTGGAGATCGAATACGACCGCCCGAATGCTGCCGGTCCCGGCATCTAACGCTAACAGGTAACTCATGACATGCGCCTCGCTCGTGTTGCGCGGCGCAGGGCCGTTATGAGGCCAGCGTCAGCACCGCGCGTGCTGTTGTCTCTTCCGTTACCAGGCCATTAATCCGCTTGCCGATAAGGGCCGCGTAAATCGCCTGCGCTTTTTCTGTGCCCCCGGCGACGCCCACGATGGTCGGCAGCTGCGCCAGCTCATCAAGGGTGACGCCGAGCAGTTCCCGATGGATCTCCAGCCCTTCAACCGGTTTGCCGTCAGCCTGCAGGAAATAACCTAAAATGTCGCCGACCGCGCCTTTGCGGGCGTACATCAGCTGTTCGCCTTCGCTGATATAGCCGGAGCGCAGGATGGTGGCGTCCCGGCGCTGGTCAATGGCGCCGATACCTACCACCGCCGCATCCGCCGCCGTCGCGGCCAGGATCACGTCGCGGACGCTCGATTCCCGGCGCAGGATCTCCGCCACATCCGCCGATGACACCCGCAGCGGCGCGGGGATCATGCTGACGCTACAGGCGGCATCCAGCTGGCCAATGCCGGTCATATACGGGCCCACGCCGCCGGAAAGCGTCACCAGCCGAACCTGCTGGGAGCCGATAAACCCGCTCAGGTGCTGCAGGCAGCTCATGGTGGCTTCGCCAAAGCCCACCGCCAGCAGCTGTCCCGGCTCCAGCACGCCCATTAACGATTGCGCCGCGCCAATCCCCAGGCGGGTGTTCATCGGCGGGGTATTCAGCGCCGGCAGCACGCGGGCAATTTTCAGACCGAAGCGCTGCTGAAGTTCGGTTTCCAGCGCCAGGCAGCCCTCATAACGCGAATTAATCTGGACGCGGATCACCCCCGACTGGCGGCCCTTCTCCAGCAGGCGGGAGATCTTTAACCGCGGCAGCCCTAAACGCTCGCCGATGTCGTTCTGCGTCAGGCCGTCGTGGTAGTAACACCACGCCACCCGCGCCACCAGCTCCTCCTCGGCTAACGCCAGCCCGGCGTAGCGGCTCTCTTCCGTAATGCGTTTTTCGCTCATAAAGTGAACTCTTATAAAAATTTAGATCATATGTTCGTTATTGCGCGGTCGGAAAATGTGAGCCGACTGGCAAAACGGATCTTTCGTTGTCCGCTGGTTTTCTTCAAACGATCGAAAGCATAAAACTGTGATCGTTGCACGGTTGTAAATATAGTTCACCGTCTACGCTTTTGAACATTATTAATTTAAAAAATCTTTTGTTCAAAATGAGGCGCGATGATGAAGCCACTGCTTGAAGCTCGCCAAATCGGCAAACAGTTCTCCGGCGTCACCGTGCTGAAGCAGATTGATTTCACGCTGCTTTCCGGCCAGGTGCACGCGCTGATGGGCGGTAACGGCGCCGGAAAATCGACGCTGATGAAGATTATCGCCGGGGTAGAGACCCCCGACAGCGGTGAGCTCATCCTCGGCGAACGTACATTTGCGCGCCTTACTCCCGCCCAGGCCCATCAGCAGGGCGTGTATCTGGTGCCGCAGGAACCGATGTTATTCCCCAATCTGACGGTGCGGGAAAATATTCTTTTTCGTCTGCCAAAGCGGGCGGATACCGAGGCCCGCCTGCAGGAAAAGCTTCAGCAGCTTAGCTGCCAGCTTAACCTTGAGGCGGCGGCCAGCACCCTGGAAGTCGCCGACCAACAAATGGTGGAGATCCTGCGCGGGCTGATGCGTGACGCGCAGATCCTGATCCTTGATGAACCCACCGCCTCATTGACGCCGGGGGAAACCGAGCGCCTGTTTCGCCAGATCCGCTCTTTGCAGGCGCTCGGCGTCGGGATCGTGTTTATCTCGCACAAGCTGCCGGAGATCCGCCAGGTCGCCAGCCACGTCTCGGTGATGCGCGACGGCGCGGTGGTGCTGAGCGGGGAAACCGCGCACTACGGCGACAACCAGCTGATCGGCGCAATGACGCCCGTCAGCCGCGATCGTGCGCTGAGCGACACGCAAAAGCTGTGGCTGGCGCTGCCGGGCAATCGCCGCACTCAGGCGCAGGATTTCTCGGTCCTTAGGGTAGAAGATCTGACCGGAGAAGGTTTTATCGATCTCAACCTGGAGATCCGCGCCGGGGAGATCGTCGGCCTCGCCGGGCTGGTCGGATCCGGGCGCACCGAATTTGCCGAAACGCTCTACGGTCTGCGACCGGCGCGCGCCGGGCGGGTATGGCTGGAAAACCGCGATATCAGCCGCGACAGTACGCGCGCCAGGCTGGCCTGCGGGCTGGTCTATCTGCCGGAGGACAGGCAGGTTTCCGGGCTGTTTCTCGATGCGCCGGTGCGCTGGAACACGGTGATGTTTAACCAGCCGTCGCTGTGGCAGCAGAACAGGCGCGAAGCGGCGGTGGTGGAGCGCTATCACCGGGCGCTGGGGATCAAAATGGCCGATGGCGATCGCCCGGTGCGCACGCTCTCCGGCGGTAACCAGCAGAAGGTACTGCTGGCGCGCTGCCTGGAGGCTAACCCGCTGCTGCTGATCGTCGATGAGCCGACCCGCGGCGTGGACGTTTCCGCCC
This sequence comes from Klebsiella sp. Q11, assembly GCF_964241505.1. NCBI lineage: Bacteria > Pseudomonadati > Pseudomonadota > Gammaproteobacteria > Enterobacterales > Enterobacteriaceae > Klebsiella > Klebsiella sp. Q11. The sequence continues at coordinate 144,908 of NZ_CAXSXW010000009.1, read as the reverse complement.
GCGCCGACATCTATCAGCTGTTGAAAAGCGTCGCCGCGCAGAACGTGGCGGTATTAATGATCTCCAGCGATCTCGACGAGTTCGTTGGCCTGGCCGATCGGGTGCTGGTGATGCATCAGGGCAGGCAGAGCGGCGAGCTGGCGCAGCAGGCGGTCAGCGTTGACCGGATGATGACCCTGGCCTTCGGAGGACAGGCATGAAAACGTTATTAAAGAATCGTGAACTGAGCGCCTTTCTCGCCATCGTGGTGCTGTTTGCCGGGCTGGTGGCGCTCAACCCGGCTTATTTCAGTTTGCAAACCCTGGCCATGATCTTTGCCAGCGCGCAAATCCTTTGCCTGCTGGCGCTGGGGGCAACGCTGGTGATGCTGACCCGCAATATCGACGTTTCGGTAGGCTCCACCGTCGGCCTGAGCGCTATCGCGACAGGCGTGGCGCTGAATAGCGGGTATGGCCTGATGACCGCCATCGCTTTCGCGCTGGCGATCGGCGCGCTGGCCGGCGCCTTTAACGGCCTGCTGGTGGTGGGGCTGCGCATCCCGGCGATTGTCGCCACCCTCGGCACCCTCGGGCTTTATCGCGGGGTGATGCTGCTGTGGACCGGCGGTAAGTGGATTGAAGGCTTGCCGAATAGCCTGAAGGCGCTGTCGGAACCGGCGTTCATCGGTATTTCGCCGCTGGGCTGGCTGGTGCTGGCGCTGCTGCTGGCGGGCGGCTGGATACTGTCGCGCACCGCCTTTGGCCGTGATTTTTACGCCGTCGGCGATAACCTCGCCGCGGCCCGCCAGCTCGGGGTGGCGGTGAACCGCACGCGGATGCTGGCATTTACCCTTAACGGCATGCTGGCGGCCTGCGCCGGGATTGTGTTCGCCGCGCAGATTGGCTTTGTGCCCAATCAGACCGGCAGCGGCCTGGAGATGAAGGCCATCGCCGCCTGCGTGCTCGGCGGGATCTCGCTGCTTGGCGGTACCGGCACGCTGCTGGGCGCTTTTCTCGGCGCCTTCTTCCTCACCCAAATTGACACCGTGCTGGTGCTGTTCCGTCTCCCGGCGTGGTGGAATGACTTCATCGCCGGCCTGGTGCTGCTCGGCGTACTGGTGCTCGACGGGCGGCTGCGTCAGGCGCTGGCCCGCCATCAGCGGGCGCTGAAGTACAGCCGCTTTCAGCCCGGTAATAAAGGGGGCAAGCGCGTGGCCCCGTTTCCCGAACGCAAAAACAAAGAGGTGGCGTAAATGAAGCTCAACTGGGAAAGCGCGCTGCTGGCGCTACTGGTGCTGGAGATCCTGCTGTTTGGCGCCCTGAATCCGCGCATGCTGGATCTCAATATGCTGCTGTTCAGTACCAGCGACTTTATCTGCATTGGCATCGTGGCGCTGCCGCTGACGCTGGTAATTATCAGCGGCGGGATTGATATTTCGCTCGGTTCCACCATCGGCCTGTGCGCCATCGCGCTGGGGGTGATGATGCAGGCGGGCTGGCCCATGAGCCTCGCGATCCCCCTGACGCTGCTGCTCGGCCTGCTGTGCGGGTTGCTGAACGCGGCGCTGATTCATTACACCGGCATTAGCCCGCTGGTGATTACGCTTGGCACCCTTTACCTCTACGGCGGCGGCGCGCTGCTGCTTTCTGGCATGGCTGGGGCAACCGGCTACGAAGGCATCGGCGGATTCCCGGATAGCTTTACCGCCTTCGCCAACCTGACCCTGTTCGGCCTGCCGATACCGCTGGTGCTGTTCGCCGTTATCACCTTTTTCTTCTGGCTGCTGGCCCACCGCGGGCGCTTTGGGCGGCACCTTTTTCTGCTCGGGCAGAACCCGCGCGCCGCGCGCTACGCCGCGCTTTCCGTTAACGGGATGCCCTACGCGCTGTATGGCCTGGTGGGCGTGGCGTCGGCGGTAGCGGCGCTGGTGATGGTCTCCTATTTCGGCTCGGCGCGCTCGGACTTAGGCCGCGACCTGCTGATGCCGGCGCTGACCGCCGCGGTGCTCGGCGGGGCCAATATCTACGGCGGTTCCGGCTCGATCGTCGGCACGGCGCTGGCCGCGCTGCTGGTGGGCTATTTACAACAAGGTTTGCAAATGGTCGGCATCCCCAACCAGGTGTCGAGCGCGCTGTCAGGGGCGCTGTTGGTTGTGGTGGTGATGGGGCGTTCGCTGAGCCTGCACCGTGAATGGGTGCGGATGAGCTGGCGGCGTCTTTTCTCGCGTAAAACAATCGGAGCATAAAATGAAAACAAAACTGATCGTGCTGGCGATGGCGCTGGGTATGGCATCGGCCCAGGCGGCGGACCGTATCGCCTTTATTCCTAAGCTGGTTGGCGTCGGCTTCTTTACCAGCGGCGGTAACGGCGCGAAAGAGGCGGGCAAAGCGCTCGGCGTGGACGTCACCTACGACGGCCCGACCGAACCGAGCGTCTCCGGCCAGGTGCAGCTGATCAACAACTTCGTCAACCAGGGCTACAACGCGATTATCGTCTCCGCCGTATCGCCGGACGGGCTGTGCCCGGCGCTGAAGCGGGCGATGCAGCGCGGGGTGAAGGTCCTGACCTGGGACTCCGATACCAAACCAGAGTGCCGCAGCATCTATATCAACCAGGGGACGCCGCAGCAGCTCGGCGGCCTGCTGGTGGAGATGGCGGAAAAGCAGGTGACGAAGCCTGGCGCCAAAGTGGCGTTTTTCTACTCCAGCCCGACGGTGACCGACCAGAACCAGTGGGTAAAAGAGGCGAAGGCCAAAATCGAAAAAGCGCATCCGCAGTGGGAAGTGGTGACCACGCAGTTTGGCTATAACGACGCCACTAAATCGCTGCAAACCGCCGAGGGGATCTTAAAAGCGTACCCGGATCTCGACGCCATTATCGCCCCGGACGCCAACGCGCTTCCGGCGGCCGCCCAGGCGGCAGAGAACCTCAAGCGCCAGGGCGTGGCGATTGTCGGCTTTAGTACCCCGAACGTGATGCGCCCCTACGTGGAGCGCGGCACGGTAAAAGCCTTCGGCCTGTGGGACGTGGTGCAGCAGGGCAAGATCGCGGTTAACGTCGCCGATCGTCTGCTGAAAAAGGGCGATCTTAACGTCGGCGACAGCGTTGATGTGAAAGATCTCGGCGCCCTGAAAGTCGAGCCCAACAGCGTGCAGGGCTATCAGTATGAAGCGAAAGGCAACGGCATCGTGCTGCTGCCGGAGCGGGTGGTGTTCACCAAAGAGAATATCAATAACTACGATTTCTGATGGAGAATGAGATGGCTGATTTAGACGATATCAAAGAGGGAAAAAACTTCGGCTTAGACCGTCCGCAGCAGAATACGCTCTATACGCTGAAGGGCTGCGGGTCGCTGGAGTGGGGGATGCAGTCGCGGCTGGCGCGTATCTTCAACCCGCAGAGCAACCGTACGGTGATGCTGGCGTTCGACCACGGCTATTTTCAGGGGCCGACCACCGGGCTGGAGCGTATCGATCTCTCTATTGCGCCGTTGTTCGAAGAGACCGACGTGCTGATGTGCACCCGCGGCGTGCTGCGCAGTCAGGTGCCGGCGGCGACCAACAAACCGGTGGTGCTGCGCGCTTCCGGCGGCAACTCGATCCTCAGCGAGCTTTCCAACGAGTGCGTGGCGGTGGCGATGGAGGACGCGCTGCGACTGAACGTCTGCGCGGTGGCGGCGCAGGTCTATATCGGCAGCGAGCATGAGCATCAGTCGATCAACAACATCATCAAGCTGGTGGACGCCGGCAACCGCTACGGTATGCCGGTGCTGGCGGTAACCGGCGTGGGCAAAGAGATGACCCGCGACGCCCGCTACTTCTCGCTGGCCAGCCGCATTGCCGCTGAAATGGGGGCGCAGTTCGTGAAAACCTACTTTGTTGAGGAAGGCTTTGAGAAAGTCACCGCCAGCTGCCCGGTGCCGATCGTCATCGCCGGGGGCAAAAAGCTGCCGGAGCAGGAGGCGCTGGAGATGTGCTGGCGGGCGATCGACCAGGGGGCTTCCGGCGTGGATATGGGGCGGAATATCTTCCAGTCCAGCGCGCCGCGCGCGATGCTGAAGGCGGTGAAAAAAGTGGTGCATGAGAACCTGAGCGCCCGCGAGGCGTATCAGTTCTGGCAGGAGGAAAAACAGGGAGAGCTGCAATGAACGTAACGCTGGTGGAAATCAATATCAAACCGGAACGGGTCGACGAGTTTCTTGAGGTGTTCCGCGCCAACCACGAAGGGGCGCTGCAGGAGCCGGGCAATCTGCGCTTTGACGTCCTGCAGGACCCGGAGGTGAAGACGCGCTTTTTTATCTATGAAGCCTATATCGACGATGACGCGGTGCTGGCGCACAAGAAAACCCCGCACTATCTGGCCTGCGTGGCGAAGCTGGAGGCGTTGATGTCGCAGCCGCGGCAGAAGCGCAGCTTTATCGGCCTGCTGCCGGAGGTGTAAGACGAGCCCTCACCCCGGCGGGGTGAGGGGACATCGTAGCTACTTACGGAAAAACTCGTTATACAGCATGTACAGATGCGCCGCGCTCCAGGAGAAGTTCGGCGCGCCCTGCTGAGCGCCGGTGAGCGGATTGTAGTTCTCCTGAATCGGGCCATCGGAGGTTAACCCCCGGGCGTGCCTGAAGAAGGCGTCCGCCAGCTGCAGCGCCTCTTCGCGGTGGCCGTAGCGCTCCATCCCTTTCAGGCCGAACCAGAACTGGTCCACCCACACGCGGCCGCGCCAGTAAATATCCGCGCCAAACGCCGGATTCGTTAATGCGGCGGTACCCAGCGGTACGAAAGTATTGAACTCTTTGTTGTCCAGCATCACCGAAATGACGTCATCGGCATGCGCCTGAGTGGCCGCGCCGTTGAACAGCGGCGACCAGCCCTCCGGCCCTTTGCCGCGCTCGACGATCGGCTTACCGGCACAGCCGTTTGCCAGCGGCTGCGCTTCAATGCGAATGTCGTAATAGAATTTGCTCTGCGGGTCGAACATGCAGGTGTTGATATAGTCGGCGAGCTTTTGCGCCAGCGCCCGGTAGCGTTTTGCCTCCTCCGGCTTGCCGAGAAGGGTCGCCATCTCCGCCAGATAGTGGTTGTCGCTGTACATATAGCTGGCCTGATCGACCGACTCCTGCAGCAGCGAATAGCCGAGCAGATTGCCGCTTTTATCCCGGTTTTCAGCAAATTTCACCGTCCAGTCGCTGCGTTTGCCGCCGTCGGCGATGTATTTATCCAGCTGATCTTTATCGATAAAGCCGAAGACCGCCGCGTCGTCGCGCCCCGACTCCCAGGAGGCGGCCACCTGTGCCGGGATCTCCAGGCTGTCGTAATCGCCCTTCGCCGTCACCTGCTCGTAGGTTTTCAGGCCGGAAAGCGTCCGTTCTTTATCGCCCTTTTTCACGGTAAACAGCATCGCGCCATCGGCGGTGTTGTGCGCTTTATCGCGGGTCGCACCGTACTCCGGCACGCCGTTGCCGTTGTGGTCGCGATTGCGTAGCCACCAGTCATGGTAGGCCACCAGCTTCGGGTACATTTCCACCAGCCAGGCTTTATCTTTCGTGACGTTATAGACTTCCATCACCGACCAGGCCGCCAGGCTCGGTTTGGTATTTCGCTCGTTCCAGTTGCTGCCGTCGCCGCCGCGCTCCGGGCTCAGGTTCCAGGCGATCAGATCCGGAATGAACCCGGCATCCTGCGGCCGCACTTTATCGTCGGCGGCAATCTGCCAGTAGAAGACGGCGCGGATGTTCTCTTTCGCGATCTCCGGGTTGAAGTGGGCCATGGCGTAGGCCTGCTTCCAGGTATCCCACGGCCAGGTCTGGTTGCCGGAGAACCAGCGCCCGGTTACCGACGGCGTGACGGTGTTGTGCTTAACGGCGCCGCCCGGCGCGCGCCAGTTGCCGTTAAGGGTTTCGATCGCTTTCACCGCCACCCGGGTTTGCTGCGCCGTGGCATCAGGATTGGTCAGCCCCTTTTGCAGATAGCCGTTCCAGCGCGCCTCGGAAGCGCGCAGATAGTGCGCCGGTCGCGCCAGAATATCGCGGATTTGCGCTTTCTCAAGGCGCACCTGCTCGGCGTTCAGCAGGTGCGAGTAGGTGGTATAGAGCGTGGTCGAGCCGTTGATTTGCGCGCTGCTGGTGAATCGATGGCCATCGATTTGGGTGACCGTCGGCAGGGAGCGATGGATCTGATACTGCGATTCGCCGGAGGTCATTAAATCCGATGCGGAACGGACTTTACCGAAGCTGACCGTCAGTCCGTCGTGGGTCGCGCTCAGGCGGCGCTGATAGTCCGGGAAGGCCTGGTCGATGGTTTGCGTTGACTGCGGTTTCCCCTCTTTGGCGGAGAGCGTCTCCAGCAGCTCGCCGTCCCAGACCAGCTTAAGCGGACCGCTGCTGGTGATTTTAGTCTCCAGTAAAGACGTGTGCGCGCTGGCAAAGCGCAGGGTCATCTCGATCTGTACGCCGGGCGCGGAGAGCGTTTGCACCAGCGCCCCGGGCAGGCTCCAGGCCTGCATGGTGAAGGCCACTTTTTTGCCGTTCTGGTACACCGTCAGGCGATCGAAATAGGTCGCCATAAAGTTGATGTACTCCTCGGTGAGCAGCGCTGGCCCCGGAAAGCTGCCCATGGTGGCTGGACCGTCCGGCAGCAGATGCCCATGCCATGCGCCCAAATCGAAAAACGGGTTGAAACGCTGGTGGTCGTCGCCATCGAAATCCTGCATCGCCTGCGGCGCGCCGCTGCGGTTGATAACATTTTTAAAGTCATCCGCGGTCAGCGCGTGGGCGGAAAAGCTTAGCAGCAGGGTGCAGGCCAGCGGCGTCAGAGTGGTGATGATTTTCACGGTATTGATATCCCTTTTTACCAATAGAAATATTGCATCAGGAAAACCTGGTCGCTCGGGTCTCCGGAGGCGTTTTTCATGTAGAAGCGGCTGTCCGCGGCGGTCGCGAACCGTCCGCCGCCGTATTCGTACCAGATGCCGAACTGCATAAACGAGGTGGTTTCCTCGGCGGCGCGATCCGGGCGGTGTTTGGCGTAGCTATAGGCGGTAGAGAGATACACGCCCTTGAGCGCTTCATACATGGCGCTGGCCATAAAGCCGGTCTCCGTTCCCGGCACGTTTTGCCCCATGGCGCGCCCGGTATGGTGCCAGGCGCGGGCGGCGAGATTGGGGGTGAGAATACCGGTTAACAAGAGCTGACCGGTACCGTCGGTCAGCTCAAGACCGTTCATCCAGGTGACCTTTTCGGCAATATCGTACTGGACGTAGCCGTTGACCATCGCCGGGTAGGTATATTTATCGTCGTAGCGGTCGTATTTGCCGAAATGGAGCCACGCTTTGCTTTCATCGTGGTGCCCGGCGGGCGTGGCAGTCACGCTGTAGCGAAAATCTCCCGCCAGGTTCTGCACCTTGAGCGCGTACATAATATCGCGCGTATTGGGGATCACGTAGCCGAGGTCGGGTGTGAAATCGCCCCACCACTGCAGATCGTCGAGCGATGAATCCTGGCGCAGGCTGAGTATAATCTCGGTGCTACTATCGGTTTTATATCCGCCGTAGAGGCGGTTTATTCCACCTTCGAATCCGCCCCAGCCGTGATCCGGTACCCAGGCATTCCCCTGACGATCGGCCTGGACAGTCCAGCCTTCGCCATAAATTAAGCCAAACCAGCTGCCGTGCTTTATTTCCAGCCCGCCTTCAATATAGGTGCCATCGCTATATTTATGTTTATCCTCGCCTTCTAAATCCATATATCCGCCGACCCCCAGTTCACCGTAAAAACGATAGGAAGTGGCGCTCAGTTCAGGCGTTTTCATGTCATCATGTTCCGCCGGGTGAGCAACATCAGCCGCTACGGCAGGTGTGCACAAGGCCAGGGCGGCAAGCGCCCCGTAAATCAAGTTATTCTTTTTCATCGCATTATTAAGAGATATTGTAATTTATTATTTTAGGGAAAATGGCTTATGACGCGTCGGAAGCCGGCGCCGCTTCAATTCTTTTTTGTTCTATCGTTAATCCCTTCACGTATTTGCTGTATTTCCACCACGCAAATCCGAGGAAGATAACAATGCCGCCGACGTTATAGAAAATAATGGTCAGAATATTGCCGCCGGTGGGAAAGGTTGAGGCGACGAAGCCGATAGCGAAAATAACAATCAGCATCGAGACCACCGTAATACCGGTGGTACGTGAGCCCATTTTAAAATCGCGCGGCAGATGATCGAGCCTGCGGCGCAGGTTGAGGTACGCCAGCATGATAAACAGCGGCGGCAGCATCGAGGCGGCGGCGGTCATGTTGATGATGGTGTTCATTAAATCCTGCACGGTACTGGAGCCCATCATCGGGATAATCATTAGCGGAATCACAATCAGGAACTGGATCCACGCCGCGCGCGCCGGTACGCCGTTTTGATTGAGCTCGACGGTTTTTTTACCAAATATGCCGGCCGGGATTTCGGAGAAAAAGATTTTGACCGGCGTCGCGGTCCACATTAATAACGAACCAAACATGGCGGTAAAGGAGACCAGGCCGACAAAACGGTTGACCACGATTTCCGGCAGGCCAAACCAGACCGCCATGCCGTGGAAGACCTGTACCGATCCGCCGGTATATTTCAGCTCTTTACTGCTGATAAACACGTTAATCAGCACCGAAGAAATGGAGTACAGCACGCCAATCACGATCCCGGCGAGGATAATGACCTTAACAAATGATTTCGATCCGCCTTTCACGTCATTGACGTACACCGCGACGGACTCCGCCCCGCCGGCAGCCATAAAGATCCAGGTGGTGATGCCGAGGAACGCCCAGTTGAAGTTCGGGATCATCGCATCCACGGTAATCGGATCCGCCGGCTGAATACCGCCCACCAGCGCGCTGCCGGAAAGCAGAATGTAGGAGAGCGTCAGCAGCAGCATTAACGACGAGGTCACCGAGGTAATAGGACCCAGCATTTTTGCGCCGTTGGTGGACACCCAGGTCGACAGGGCGAACAGCGCCATGCTCAACATCGTGGTGGCGACGGGGGTCAGAATGTACTCGTAGCCGAGGAAGGCGTAGGAGGCATACGCGATGACCCTCGGCAGCAGTGAGGTAAAAAAGAACAGATTCACAAACCAGTAGGTATAGGCGGTAATAAAAGCCCAACGTCCGCCCAGCGAGCTTTTCACCCAGGCATAAACGCCCGCTTCAGAGTTTTTATTCAGCGAAACGAATTCCGCGATGATCAGACAGAAAGGAACGAAATAGAGCAGGGTGGCGAGGAAGAACATCGGAGCAGAGGCCAGTCCCAGCTCAATATTGTTATTGATCACGTTGTTAAAACTGAAGACGGCAGCGAAGGTCAGCGACAGCAGGCCGAACTTGCCGATGGTATTACGTTTGATATCAGACATAACACATCTCCACACATTGTCCTTCAGAGAATGGCCGAAGGGGATTGTGTTGTTTGTAGGGTAGAGGTAGTTAAGTATTGTGGTTAATTTTAGTAAAAATTTTAGTAAATAAAAGCGGTAAAAATGAATTGCTTTAACTCGATCACGAAAATGGTTGAGCGTGAGATCCTGGCTGGCGGGTAAAAAAATCCCGCCGGGCGATTTAACGCTGGCGGGAGGAACGGTCGCTTATTTCACCGGATTTACCGCTGATTTCAGCACCGATGGCTGGCTCTTGCGCTGTTTTTTCTCAAAGCGGGTTATCCACCACCACGCGAGTCCGGAGAAGACTGCGGTCATAAAGACGTTAATGAAGAAGGCATTCACCAGATCGACCCCCGGTGGGAAAGCCGAGGCGGTCATGCTGACCAGGAAAATCACCATCAGCATCGACACCACGGCCATCCCAACCTTTCGTGACCCCATGCGGAAGTCGCGCGGCGTGTCGTCGTGTTTCCAGCGGAAAACAAAGTAGGCGGCCATGATAAACAGCGGCGGTAGCATCGCGGTACCCGCGGTCAGGTTGATAGCGGTGTTCATCATTTGCTGAACGCTGGCGGAGCCGAAACCGTTCACGATGAGCATCAGAAAGACGAAGACAAATTGCCACCAGGCGGCGCGCACCGGCACGCCGTGGACGTTCAGCTCGGTGGTTTTTTTGCCATAGATGCCGGCAGGAATTTCAGAGAAGTGAATTTTTACCGGTGCGGCGGTCCACATCATCATGCTGCCGAAAATGGCGATAAACAGAATGATGCCGACGAAGCGGCCCATCAGCGCTTCTGAAATATGGAAATAGGCGCCGAGGCCGGTGAAGATTTCCACCATGCCGGCCGCATAGGTCAGATCTTCACGTGCCACAAAGACGTTGACCAGCAAAGAGCCCAGCGCGTACATGCCGCCAATCAGGATCCCGGCGGTGATGATGACTTTAATAAACGATTTCTGCCCACCTTTGGTGTCGTTCAGGTACGCGGCGACGGTTTCAGCCCCGCCTGCCGCCTGGAAAATCCAGCACATGATCCCCAGCGTCGCCCAGTTGATGGTAGGCGCCATGGCGTGCAGCGTAATCGGCTGCGCGGGGACATGGCCCGCGCCCAGCGCGGTAAAAGCGCCGACCACGTAAATCGCAAATAGCGCGAAGACGCCATACGCCACGCATTCGGAGATTTTCCCCAGCCAGGTCGCGCCTTTAGTGGAAATGTGGGTGGCCATGGCGAACAGGACGATAGAGATCAGCGACGTGACCATCGGCGAGAAAGGAATGGCGTAACCCATAATGGCGTACGAGGCGTAGGCCACCACGTTCGGCAGCAGCGACAGGAAAAAGAACAGGTTCACAAACCAGTACAGGAACGAGCCGAGATAGGCCGCGCGGGTACCTAAAGGCTGCTTCAGCCAGGCGTACATACCTGATTCGGAATTCTTATTCGCTGACACGAATTCGGCGATGATAAACACAAACGGAATAAAATAGACCACCGTCGCAAACAGAAAGATAGGGGCGGAGCTGAGCCCTAACTCGATGTTGTTATTAACAATATTTCGTACGTTAAATACGGCGGCAAACGCCATCGACAGCAGGGCGAATTTACCTATTTTGGCACGAACTGATTCGGACATAAGTCCTCCGAAAAATTATCTGGCCCGCATTGAGGGTTAGGGCCGGGAAGGCCAGCGAGTCGATCCGCTGGCCTCATCTTGCTTCACGCGGGCTTACTTATTCAGGAAGTAGCCGTCTTCGATAGTTACTCTGAGCACCACCTTTTTGACCGGCGAGTCGCAGATAAAGCGATAGGCTTCATGGGTGTCGCAAATCACCATTTGTCCTTCGTGAACCTGCACGGTTTCACCAATACCTTTCAAATATTCACGGTCGGTTTCATCGCGATAGCAGGCCACGGTCTGCAGCTGCTCTTTGGCGGCAAACTCAATTTTTTGCTGACCCTGAAGGTAGTAATGCACCTCGAAATAGCGGCGGTTGCCAACGAACAGCGCATCCGTGGTGCTGTCGCTTGCCACGCGATAGGAGAGCGAATCGCCGATAGAGTGGGCCACCCCGGGCCGAATATTGTCGATGTTATTAATCGCTTCTACGCAGCGCTGCCATTTACGCCCACTGTGATAAATTTGCTTAAACTGTTCTAAGTTATCGAGAATTCTCATTTTTCAGCCTCGCTGTGTGAATCGGAGGAAAAGAAACCGGCGCCAAAGCTATGATTCGCCAGCGTCTGCGAGGAAGCGCTCCCGCCTTCCAGCGGCAGCAGCGTAAAGCCATAGTTGAACGGTTTGAGCCACACCCGCCAGCTATCCAGCACCTCGCTCCCCCAGGAGTTAGAGCCCAGGCCGAGCAGTTGGGCATCGATATTCAGGGTGATGTCATCGCTGCGACGCAGTTCGTTACAGTGCTGCGCGGCGTGCAGATTCTCCGCCGTATAGTGCCAGGCGCTGATGTTGAGCGGATCGCGCGGGACCACCATCAGACCGCTGCCGTGACGGTCGGTAAACGCGGCCCAGCGGACGTGCTGGCGGTTGCCGTTGTTCTGCGGGAACGGATAGTTCACGAACATGTCGTCCACGGTGGTGCGCCAGAGGTCAATGATGTTGCTCTGCTGGCTGTCGGCGTAGTTTTCGCCGGGACCGCGACCGTAGTAATCCACCTGTTCAAACTGGCCGTTAATGCCCAGCATAAAACCGATGCACGGCACGATGTGCGGATAGTCGCCGTAACGTTCGCCCGCAAGCTCAACGTTAATATGCCCCTGCGGGGTAATCTGCCAGCGATAGGTGCAGCGCATGCCGAAATCGAAAACCGGCGGGGCGATGATGCTGCGGGCGGTGATAATCACCGTATCGCCGCGCTGCTCGGCGCTGAATTCACGCAGATGCTCCTGCATGATTTGCAGATGATTGGGCTGCCACAGCCCTTCATATTCCTGCTTGTGGTTATCAATCATTGGCTTGAAGAAGTTAATCTTCGGCTCACGGGTCACCTGGTCTACGCCGTTCACCTGCCATTCGCTCAGTTTGCCGCTGATTTTAGAGAAGACCACGCGGAAGTTATGCCCGGTGATGCTGTAGCTCAGTCGTTCATCAGCTATCCGTAGCGGGGTTGCGCTGGCATTTATCAGCGTTGATTTCGTTGCCGTCTGTTCTTTTAGCCGGAACTGGTAAATGGCGATCGGATGGTTAGCCTCGCTGTACGGCGTACGGGAATCTTTGGTTACCATGATGTTGACGAAGGTTTCGCGATCGTCCAGCTCCGGCAGGTCGATAGTGATATCGCGGCCGCTGTTTGGCGCAAGATCGCGCACCTTAAGCTGCTGGCTGGCAAGCGTAGCCCCCTCGGCGCGCACTTCCACGCGCAGGGTGTAGTCATCGAGGGTCGAGAACCAGAGCTTATTGTCGATGCGCAGCTCGCCGCGGGCGATGTCGGTCGCCTGAACTTTTACCGGGGCGATAACCTGCTTGTACTCTCTGAGCCCGGGTCCAGGCGTCTGGTCGGAGAAAATCAGCCCGTCGAGGCAGAAGTTGTAGTTATTGGGATAGTCGCCGTAGTCGCCGCCGAATTTGTACCATACCGCGCCGCTGTCGTCGGTGGCCTGGATTCCGTGATCGCACCACTCCCATACGTAGTGGCCCTGAATACTGTCATGCTGATAGAACACGTTCTGGTATTCGCTCAGCCCGCCGGGACCGTTGCCCATCGCATGGGCGTATTCGCAGATAATCCGCGGCTTGGCATGCGGATATTCCCCAAATTCGTTCATCAGCGGTACGCGGGTATACATGGTGGAGATGATATCCACCACCTCCGCGTCGCGATCCTCTTCGTAATGCACCAGCCGGGTATCATCGATCGCTTTAGCGGCGTGATACATTGCGCGAATGTTGCAGCCGTAGCCGGACTCGTTGCCCAGCGACCAGATGACGATCGACGGATGGTTTTTCTGCGCGTGGACGTGGCGCACGATTCGCTCAACGTAAATATGCTCCCATGCCGGGTCATCGGTGATGGCGCTAAGGTTGCCGACGTTGGCGAAGCCGTGGGATTCGACATCGGTTTCCGCCATCACGAACAGGCCGTAAATGTCGCACATCTCATAGAAACGCGGGTCATTGGGGTAGTGGGCGGTACGTACCGAGTTGATATTGTGCTGCTTCATCAGCAGCAGATCTTTCTCAACGCGATCCATTCCTACGGCGCGGCCCTTCAGATGGTCGTTGTCGTGACGGTTAACGCCGTGGAGCATCACGTAGCGGTTATTGATATAGAACAGGCCGTTGCGCACTTTGATATCGCGAAAACCGACGCGCTGCGGGATAACTTCGATAATCTCCCCGGCGGCGTTTTTCAGCGTCATCACCAGGTGATAGAGCCAGGGATTTTCTGCCGACCACTGCTGCGGCGCCTTCACGTCGATCGCAAAGTCGACGTTCAGCAGATGGCTGACGCTCAGGCGCGGCGTTGCGCCTTCATACAGCACCTTTTCGCCGTCGAACAGCGCGTATTCCAGCGTCGCTGCGACCGGCTGCGCGGCGAGATTTTCCAGTACCAGCTGGCAGGAGAGCGTGGCGTCGACGTAGTCATCGTTAAAATCGGTGCGCAGAGTGAAGTCCTGGACGTGAAGCGGGTTTTTGCCCATCAGATACACGTCGCGGAAGATACCCGCCGACCACCACATATCTTGATCTTCTATATAGGTGGAGTCCGCCCACTGCATGACGCGCACGCAAAGCAGGTTGTCGCCGGTTTTTACCGCGTGACTAATATCAAACTCCGCCGTCAGGCGGCTGCCTTTGCTGAAACCGATGTACTGACCGTTAACGTACACTTCAAAATAGGTTTCGGCGCCATCAAATTTAATCAGGGTCTGCTGGCCCTGCCAGCCCTCGCTGAGGGTAAAGATGCGCTGATAGGCGCCGGTAGGGTTGTCGGTCGGCACGTAGGGAACGTCAATCGGGAAAGGAAAGCCTTCGTCGGTGTACTGTAGCTGGCCGTGGCCTTCCATCTGCCACATTCCCGGTACGGTAATCGGCCCCCAGTCGCTCATGTATTGCGAGGTGAACGCTTCCGGCACCCGCAGCGGGTTGTTAAAGAAGCAGAAGTTCCACTGTCCGCTAAGGGACAAAAAGCGGCTGCTGGTTTCACGGGCGAAGGTTCGCGCCTGGGCCTGCGAATCGTAAGAGAAGAAATAGGCGCGCGGAGGCAGCCGGTTTTCATGAGTGAGTTGAAGATTTTCCCAGCGATTCATATCGCCTCCCTGAACGGACTAAACGGATGGAGGTTATTTTAGTAAAATTTTTACTAAATAAAATCACCGGGAGCGATTTACTTTAACTCGATCACAAAATGAGCGTTACCGGACGCCTGCGGTTAGCGTCGGGAAGGGGACATTCCCGGAGGCGATGCTGCGCATCTGTCCGGGCTACCGTTTGGCAGGCGGCGGTGAACCCGTAGCCCGGGCAAGGCGCGGTAAGCGCCGCCCCCGGGAGCAGAGCGCAGAGAGGTGGAGTTTCCCGGAGGCGATGCTGGCGCATCTGTCCGGGCTTGTTTTGCAGACGGCGGTGAACCCGTAGCCCGGGCAAGGCGCGTCAAGCGCCGCCCCCGGGAGCCGGGCGCAGAGAGGGGGAATTTCCCGGAGGCGATGCTGGCGCATCTGTCCGGGCTACCGTTTGGCAGACGGCGGTGAACCCGTAGCCCGGGCAAGGCGCGGTAAGCGCCGTCCCGGGAGCAGAGCGCAGAGAGGTGGAGTTTCCCGGAGGCGATGCTGGCGCATCTGTCCGGGCTACTGTTTGGCAGACGGCGGTGAACCCGTAGCCCGGGCAAGGCGCGATAAGCGCCGCCCCCGGGAGCCGGGCGCAGAGAGGGGGAATTTCCCGGAGGCGATGCTGCGCATCTGTCCGGGCTACCGTTTGGCAAACGGCGGTGAACCCGTAGCCCGGGCAAGGCGCGATAAGCGCCGCCCCCGGGAGCCGGGCGCAGAGGATTTAGCGTCAGAAACGGGATTAGCGGGTGGTGCCGCGCAGCTTCAGCACGCTGGGGACAAAGACGTTTAGCGGCAGCGCGCGGCCATCGCGGGCTTTCTCAACCAGCAGGTTGACGCCCTGGCTGCCCATCATTTCTGAATGAATGCGCACCGTGGAGAGCGGCGGAAAGGTAAAACGCGCGGTGGGGATATCGTTAACGCTAATGAGCGAAATATCTTCCGGGATCGAGAGACCGCGTTCATGAATGGCGCGCAGCACGCCGATGGCGATAGAGTCTGACGCGACGAACAGCGCGGTGGGGAAATCCGCCTTTGCCAGCATCGTTTTTGCCAGCTCATAGCCGGAGGAACTGGAAAACCCGCCGCGCCAGATATCTTCTTCCGAGACCACTCCCTTCAGGCGGCCATATTCGACGAAGGCCACTTCGCGGATGTCGGCTTTACCCGGCTCATCCTGGCCACCAATAAAGCCGATGCGCCGCGCGCCCTGGGCGATAAAAAAGTCGATAACTTCTTTGGCGATGCGCACCAGATCGATGTCGACGGCGTCATAGCCGCTGCCGGGTTCATGGAAATCAATAAAGCAGACGTTGTCGGTTAACGCCGTGGCGGCGTCGCGAATCGCCCGCGAAGGCTGGCCGACAATCAGAACGCCGGTCACTTTTTTCAGCTCGGGTAGCGCGTTGTTAAAGTAGCAGTTGGTCAACTCGATACCGAGCTTTTCGCATTGCGTTTCGATGCCGTGGCGGATCGCCAGATAGTAAGGATCGTTGATTTCCAGATCCTGCTGGTAGCTGTAGATGGCCAGAATATGGTGGTGGCCGACGGTGTGAACCTGAGCCTTACGCGAGCTGGTACTTTTATATTCCAGCTTTTCCGCCACCTCAAGAATGCGATGTTTTGTCTCTTCTTTCACGTTCAGAGTGGGGTCGTCGTTTAAAACGCGGGAAACCGTTGCCAGTGAAACGCCTGCTTCGGTCGCGATATCTTTTAGTGTGGCCATTGTTTTCCTTATCTGACGTTGCCCCATCGACGCAAACCATTGTAAAGCAAGCGCGGGCAGCTGCATCTCTTTTCAGTAAATTTCCGCCGTATTATTCATCCCCACCGCAGCGTTTCCAGCGCGCAAAAGAGTGATGAATCTAACATTCTTCGCACTATTATGCGGAAACCTCGCCGACATTTGTTATCTTTTACTAAAATTTTACTTGAGAGGTGCAAGATGGAAACGGTGCTTTATGCTGATTTTGCCAGACTGGAAATGCGTACGGGAAAAATTGTGGCGATAAAACGACATGAGAATGCCGACAAGCTCTATATTGCCCGGATTGATGTTGGCGATCGCACGCTGCAGACGGTAACCAGCCTCGTGCCGTACTACAGCGAAGAAGAGCTGCTGGGAAAAACGGTCGTGGTCCTGTGTAATCTGGCGAAAGCCAAAATGCGCGGTGAAACCTCGGAGTGCATGCTGCTTTGCGCCGAAACGGACGATGGCAGCGAAAGCGTACTGCTTACGCCGGAAAGGGCGATGCCTGCTGGCGTGCGGGTGGTATAACGCGATGCCCTCTCCCTGTGAGGGAGAGGGCAGGTCACTACGCCTCTTCCACCGAAACCCGCAGCGCCGCCAGCGCCAGGCGGGCCGCTTTTAGCACCTGTTCACACTGCTCAGGGGTCAGCGTCAGCGGCGGTTCAATGCGGATCGTCCTTGCGTTGTTGAGCGTTCCTGCCACCAGTACGCGTTGGCGGAACATCTCGCTGGCAAAGTCATAGCCGATTTCGTTATCGACAAACTCAATGGCCATCAGCATACCTTTGCCGCGCACGTCATTCACCAGATCCGGATATTCGCGGGCCAGCTGACGGAAGCCGTCCAGCAGCATGTCGCCTTTCTGCTCCGCCTGCGCGGGCAGGTTTTGCGTCAGCAGCACATTGATGGTCGCCAGCGCCGCCGCGCAGGCCAGCGGGTTGCCGCCGAACGTGGTGGTATGCAGGAACGGGTTATCGAACAGCACCGAGAATACCTCTTCGGTGGCGACCGTTGCGCCAATCGGCATGACGCCGCCGCCCAACGCTTTGGCAAGGCACAGAATGTCCGGCTGGACGTTTTCATGCTCGCAGGCGAACATCTTGCCGGTGCGCCCCATGCCGGTTTGCACTTCATCGAGGATCAGCAGCGCGCCAAACTCGTCGCACAGCTTGCGCACCGCGGGCAGATAGCCCGGCGGCGGCAGAATCACCCCGCCTTCGCCCTGAATAGGCTCAAGGATCACCGCCGCGACGTCATCACCGGTCTTTTTGCACTCGCTCAGCAGGGTGCGCATCGCGTTGATATCGCCAAAAGGCACGTGACGGAATCCCGGCAGCAGCGGCATAAAAGGCTTACGGAAAGTCGATTTCGCGGTGGCCGAAAGCGCGCCCAGCGACTTACCGTGAAACGCGCCGCTGGTGGCGACGAAGGTAAACTTGCCGCGCGGAGACTGATAAGCCTTCGCCAGCTTTAACGCTGCTTCGACCGATTCGGTACCGCTGTTGCTAAAGAAGCTGTATTTCAGTTTGCCCGGCGTTAAGGCCGCCAGGGTTTTAGCCAGCATGGCCCGCAGCGGGTCCAGCAGTTCCTGACTATGAAGGGGTTGTTTAGCGAGCTGATTTTCGACGGCGGAAACGACAACTGGATTACGGTGCCCTACATTAAAAATCCCAAACCCACCCAGGCAGTCGATAAACTCCTGTCCCTGAGTGTCGACAAGCGTATTTAACCCTCCCGCTTGCCACTCTACGGCTCCGTAATCCCCGCCAGCAGTGACCGATTTTCGATACGCTAAAAACCCCGGGTTCACATGCTCTTTAAAGTATTCCCTGACCTCCTGGTTAAGTGATTTCATCTCCTCATGATCGAGCGTTCGCTTCTCAATGAGATTCAGTGCGTGTGCGCTGCAGGCCAGAGCCGATGCGCTGGAAGGTAACCTGTTCAAAATATGCTCCTGGGCGGGGCGTATCACATGATACTGAATTAAGTATTGCAGGGATTACGCCACTTCGGCGCGGGCCAGGAAAATCGGGATAAACGCAACGTGAAATTGCGGTTGAGCAAAATTTAATCTTATCGCGAAATTATTGGCATGTTTTACTCCTGAAGGCGTGAAACCATGCGCAGAAGGGGTCCCGCCGCGTGCTTCGCGGCGGTGCAGGCTGCCCGGCGATGGAGCAGAGGGCTAGTCGAGCTGGGAGATTTCCATTGCCGCGCGGTCAATGACGCCGACGATCTGCTTTAGCTGAGCTTCGGTTATTTCCTGCTGGTTAACCCTTAAATCCAGTACCGCCTTAAAATTCTCCAGCGCGCGCTTCATCTGCGGATTTTTACGGAGTTCACAACCCACCATGCGCGCCTGCAGCCTGGTCTGAATATGCTCCAGCTGCTCCAGGTTTTCCGCGTGCAGCTGACTGCCTTCGGCGGTAATGGCGATTTTTTTGCGGCCGTTTTCGTCAGCCACGCTGATTAATCCCTGATCCTGAAGTAAATCGAGCGTCGGGTAGATGACGCCGGGGCTCGGGCTGTAGTTGCCCTGGGTCAGGGTTTCGATCTCTTTAATCAGTTCGTAACCGTGGCTGGCATTGCGGGTGAGGATGTCCAGAATCACCAGGCGCAGCTCGCCGTGACCAAAGAAGCGCTGCCGGCGTCCGCCGCCTCTGCGACCGTGCTCGCCGTGTTCGCTATGTTCCCCGTGGCGTCCGCGTGGGCCACGGCCTTCTTCGTGATGGTGTCTCATGTTTTGCTCCTGTGATTATTTGATATATCTAATTTATATCTAAAAATAATAAAGTAGCAACAAAGTAGTGAATGTATTTTTTATTTAATTGATATTTAACGTTTTAATTTTTGATTTTGGCTTTTGTGGCGTTTTTCTATGACTATATCAAAAAACGCTTGCATTCTTTTTTAATGGCAATCATTATCATTTGCAAGATTTTTAGATATATCTATTCCGTTCACGAAGGCGATGAAAGATGACAACGACCAGACACCCCAAATACCCGCAGCGCGTACGTAATGAACTGCGCTTCCGTGAGTTAACCGTATTGCGCGTCGAGCGTATCGGCAGCGCATTCCAGCGTGTCGTGCTGGGCGGAGAGGCGCTGGAAGGCTTTGTTTCCCAGGGTTTTGACGACCACACCAAGCTCTTTTTCCCGGCCGCGGGCGCTGCGTTCACGCCGCCGGAGGTGACGGATGAAGGCATTAACTGGGGCGATGGCGTGCGTCCGGCGACCCGCGACTATACGCCGCTATACGACGCCGGGCGTCATGAGCTGGCGTACGACTTTTTTATTCACGATGGCGGTATTGCCAGCAGCTGGGCGCTGGCGGCGAAAACGGGCGATAAGCTGGTGATCGGCGGGCCGCGAGGTTCGCTGGTGGTGCCGGAAGATTACGCCTGGCAGCTGTATGTGACCGATGAGTCAGGCATGCCCGCGCTGCGCCGCCGTCTGCTGGGATTGCAGCAGCTTCCGACGCGCCCGCAGGTCACGGCGATCGTCACCATTGGCGATGAGTCTTATCAAGATTACCTGGCCGATCTCGATGGTTTTCATATCGAGTGGGTGGTGGGACATCACTCCACTGCCGCGGCCGAGCGCCTGGCGCGAATAGCGGTGCCGGCTGAGGATTATTTTATCTGGCTGACCGGGGAAGGCGCGGTGGTGAAATCGCTGCTGGCGCGCTTTGAAGGCCCGGAGATTGATCCGCAGCTGGTGCGTTCGCAGGCCTACTGGCACAGCAAATAAGCGCGGAGAAACCCCGGGTTGCGGCTGGCGCCTTACCCGGGCTACCGGCCCGCAGGCGGTGGTGAACCTGTAGACCGGGCAAGGCGCGTTAAGCGCCGCCCCCGGGAGCAGCGCGCAGAGCGGCAGAATTTCCCGGAGGCGATGCTTACGCATCTGTCCGGGCTACCGGCCCGCAGACGGCTATTAACCCGTAGCCCGGGCAAGGCGCGTTAAGCGCCGCCCCCGGGAGTAGAGCGCAGAGTGGCAGAATTTCCCGGAGGCGATGCTGCGCATCTGTCCGGGCGACCGGCTTGCAGACGGGGGTGAACCCGTAGCCCGGGCAAGGCGCGTTAAGCGCCGCCCCCGGGAGCAGAGCGCAGAGCGGCAGAATTTCCCGGAGGCGATGCTTACGCATCTGTCCGGGCGACCGGCTTGCAGACGGGGGGGAACCCGTATCCCGGGCAAGGCGCGTTAAGCGCCGCCCCCGGGAGCAGAGCGCAGAGTGGCTGAATTTCCCGGAGGCGATGCTGCGCATCTGTCCGGGTGACCGGCTTGCAGACGGGGGGGAACCCGTAGCCCGGGCAAGGCGCGTTAAGCGCCGCCCCCGGGAGCAGAGCGCAGAGTGGCAGAATTTCCCGGAGGCGATGCTTACGCATCTGTCCGGGCTACCGGCCCGCAGACGGCTGCGAACCCGTAGCCCTGCTAAGCGCAGCGCGAGCAGGGGAGACTATTTCTGCGCCAGCGCTTTAAATACCATGGCCACCGCGTGGGCGCCGGGGTCCATATTGCCGCGCAGGCTATCGCTGTTCAGATACGATGCGCGCCCGGCGCCCGCTTTGCTGGCGTGAAGCGTACGATCCGCGCCCGCCTGCGCCGCGGCGAAAGCCGCCTGCAGGTTATCCGGTTCGGCCAGCAGCGCCGTTAGCGCCGGCTGCAGGGCGTCAATCATGGTCCGGTCGCCTTCATCCGCACCGCCGTAAAACTTCATCTGCGCCAGACCGGCGTTTAATGCTTCGGCGACCCTTGCCCCCTGTTCCAGCTTCTGCCCGGCGGCGGTAAAGAAAATCGACATCAGCACGCCGCTGGAGCCGCCCATCACAACCGTCAGACGCTCGCCAATCAGGGCAAACAGCGTGGCGAGGTTAGCCAGCGGCAGCTGACGACGCTGAAGTAAGTCGGCGATGTCGCGCGCGCCGGCGGCGAAGGTGGAGCCGGTATCGCCGTCGCCGACTTTCGCATCCAGCGCGTTAAGGTCTGCTTCCAGCCCGGACAGCGTGCCGGTCACACGTTCCACGTAGCCCGCAACTTCGCCGTTCTCCGAGGGCGCAAACTCCACCCGCGTACTGCGCAGCGATGATGGCATCACGCTGACCGCGCGCGGCTGTACCGGCGTCTGCCAGCCGGCGGTTTCTACCGCGGAAAGCAGCGCCTTCTCAATGCTCTCTTCCAGCACGATGGCGGTGAGGGAGAAGCCTTTCATATCCAGCGCGGTGACCAGCGACGCCGGACCTATCAGCCAGTCGATACGCTGATGCAGCGGAGTATTGGCCAGCTCGCGGGTCAAAATCGCCATTTCGGCAATCGACACGCCGCCGAGATTATTGATCATCACCGCCAGGCGGCCGGTTTCCGGCAGGGCGGCGCTGAGCTTCTCTACCATCAGCGTAACGATTTCCGCGCTGTTCTGCGTAGCGATAACCGAAGCGCCCGGTTCGCCGTGGATCCCCATCCCCAGCTCGGCCTGGTCCGGATGATGGCGCGGAGTCGTTTCCGCATCCTGCGGCAGATGACAACTGGAAAGGGCCAGGCCGAGGCTGAAGGTGTGTCTGGCGGCATACTGCGCTTCGCGCAGCACGGTTGCCAGATTGTGGCCGCGTTCGGCGAAGTAGCCGGCCACTTTATGCACCAGAATCGTCCCGGCAATGCCGCGCGGATGTTTGTTATCCGGCAGTGAAATATCATCGCCAACGATCAGCATCTCGACGTTATAGCCCATACGGCGCGCTTTCTCCGCGGCGAGGCCGAAGTTCAGACGATCGCCGGTGTAGTTTTTGACGATCAGCAGGCATCCGGCATCGCCGGTCACGGCCTGGATGGCGGTCAGCACCGCATCGACGCTCGGCGAGGCAAACAGATCGCCGCAGACGGCGGCGGTCAGCATGCCTTTACCGACAAAGCCCGCGTGGGCCGGTTCGTGACCGGAACCGCCGCCGGAGATTACCGCCACGTTGTTTTTGTCGAGATCGCGACGCACCACCACGCGAATGGCGGGATCGCTCTCCAGCCGCGCCAGGTTGTTCCACGGGCTGGCGATAATGGTCCCTTCAATCACTTCGTTGACGAGGTTGGCGCGCTGATTAAAAAAGAATTGAGACATAACGGATCCTGAAAGTTAAGCGAGTTCCCGGAGGGGACAGCCTCCGGGGCGGAAAGGTTAGGGCAGGTTAGCCGCGAATCACGCGTTTGCCGGGAATATCAAGGATGACGTTCTCGCCATCTTGCAGCGTCAGGGCATCGCTCTGCTGGCACAGCATCGCGATACCTGCCTGGCGGGCGATAATGGCGCCGTGAGAGAGCTCGCTGCCGGCCTGCAGGCAGATCCCCTTCACCTGCTCTGCGTTAAGCTGCAGGACGGTAGAAGGGAAGATATCGTCGGCAACGAGGATCGAAGGCGCGCTAAACTGCGGCAGCGCTTCATCGCGCTCGTTAAGGTGACGCAGCGTGCGGTGCAAAATATCTTCAATATCAATATAGCGCGCCTGCAGGTAAGCATCGTCGAGATGGCGATATTGTTGGCTTAAATCGCTCAGCACCTGTTGCCAGGCCCACGCCGCGCTGCACTGCTCGTCGCGTATGATGTCGCACGCCGCTGCGTATAAATCAGGGTCATCGAGCAGGGTATGATGCCCGGAGAAGATCGCCGCGATGTCGGCGGAAAACGTCGCCTCTGCCAGAGTCGTCAGCGCGCTAAGGTCTTCCAGCGTCCGGTCGATGGCCCGTTTCAGCCGCAGCTGCTGCTGGCCGATGGCGGCGCTCGTTTCCCGCGAGATCCTGTCCTGCGGCTGGGGATAAAGCACGACCTTACCCTCAACGCGGTCGGCGCTGGCGGGCCGACGCGCGGGCTCCGCCTCCGTTGGCTCGCCGAAGTTCTCCGCCGCCAGCGCCTGGAACGCCGCCAGCGCGGCGTCGGCGTCCGGGCCGCGGGCAAGCAGCCTTAAGGTATCGTTTCGGCGCACCTGAAGCAGGGCGATTTGGTTGAGGCTGTCCGGCGTGACGCATTTACCCCCTTTCTCCAGCACCAGGTCGGCATTGAATCCCGCCAGCGCGGCGACCAGCTTTGACGCCGGGCGAACGTGCAGTCCGTTGTGGTTTTGAATCACCACGGAAACCGAGCGCGCGTCGCGGTCGTCGACCGGCGCGGCGGTCAGCGAAGCGTGTTGCGGTTGCGATGGTAACCCCAGCTGTACGCGTTTTGCCTCCAGCGCGTTCATGGCGTCTTCGATCACCTTGTCGATGCCGGCTCCGGCGGCGGCGCTCACCGTCGCCGCCAGAGTCCCTTCTACCAGCGGCGCCGCGCACAGGCGAACCTTAGCCGCAATGGCCGGATCGAGGAGATCCAGCGCGGTTTCGGCGCTCAGCAGGGCGCTGCCGATATCCATCATCACCAGGATATGATCGGCGTCGGCGACGGACTCGATGGCTTCCATAACCTTAATGGGATCGGTGCCGATCGGACTGGCGGGATCGTCAATTCCGGCGGCGATCGCCAGCTTACAGCCATCGTTCATTAACATCTGCCGGGCCAGTTCTCCGACACCTTCGCCCAGACGGGCGCTATGAGAAACAATAACCAGGTTTACCATCGCGTTTTCCTTACTCTTTGGCCGCTGCGGCCAGCATCTGAACCATCAACATCACCGAGGTCGCGCCCGGATCCTGGTGCCCGATGCTGCGTTCGCCCAGGTAGCTGGCCCGCCCTTTGCGAGCCTGCATGGCGATCGTGGCGTGGACGGCGGCTTGCGCCTGTTCGCAGGCAGCATCAAGGGCGCCTGGTATCGACAGGTGCTGTTCGCTGGACTGGCGCAACGATTCCACCACCGGCAGCCAGACGTCGCACATGGTTTTATCGCCAGGCTCGGCTTTGCCGCGATTCACCACCCCTTCCGCGCCTTCGCGAAAGGTCTGATAGAGCTCCTCCAGGGTCAGGCTCTGGTGGGCTTGGGTCACCTGAGCGGCGCGAATAAAGAAGGTGCCGAACAGCGGGCCGCTGGCCCCGCCGACGTTGGAGAGCAGCGTCATACCGGTATTTTTAAGAATAAAACCAATATCTTTATCGGCAATCGACGGCAGCTTTTCCACCACCTTGCTAAAACCGCGATGCATATTCAGGCCGTGGTCGGCATCGCCGATTTCCCGGTCCAGACCGGTCAAAAAATCGCTCTCTTTGGTGAAGATATCGCCGCAGCGATAGAGCCAGTCTACGATTTGCGTTCTGCTTAATGACATGTCGTTGCTCCTTATTTGCCCCAGTTCAGCGCCGGGGTGTGGACCGGGGCGTCCCATAATGCCAGCGTCTCTTCATCGGCCTTTAGCAGGGTGATGGAAAAGCCCACCATATCCAGAGAGGTACAGTAGCTGCCGATAAGGTTGCGCGCGATAACGATACCGGCCTCCTCGCAGCGCTGCGTCAGACGGTTATAGACGCCGTAGAGTTCGGACAGCGGCGTGGCGCCGAGGTTGTTGACCAGCGCGATAACCCGATCGCCTTTTTGCAGCGCCTGCTTGGTCTGCGTGACCTCCTGCCACGCGCCTTTCACGTTGTCCCAGTGGCGCAGCGTGCGGCTATAGGCGCCGTTTTCCTGCAGGGTATCGAACATTTCGTCAACGGTGCGATCGAGAGAGGTGAAGCGGCGGCGGTCGATGCCCGGTTCGCCGTGAATGCCGACGCCGAACTCCATCTCATCGTCCTGCAGTTCGAATGAGGGTTGCCCGGCGGCCGGAACGGTGCAGGCGCCGAGCGCGATGCCGATAGAGTGGCCGAGGTTGTTGAGCTTGCGCCCCAGTTCGGCGCAGGCTTCCAGCGAGTCGCCGCGTTCGGCGGCCGCGCCCACCAGTTTTTCAATCAGCACGGTATTCGCCACGCCGCGCCGCCCGGCGGTATAGAGGCTGTCTTTCACCGCCACGTCGTCATCGACTACCACGGTGGTAACCTTGACGCCGCTTTCGTGCAGCAGCTCGGTGGCGGTTTCGAAGTTAAGAATATCGCCGGTGTAGTTTTTGATAATCAGCAGCACGCCTTCGCCGCCGTCGATGGTCATGGCGCACTCAAACATTTTATCCGGCGTCGGGGAGGTGAAAATTTCTCCCGGGCAGGCCCCGGAAAGCATGCCCTGGCCAATATAGCCGCAGTGCATCGGCTCGTGGCCGCTGCCGCCGCCGGAGAGCAGCGCCACTTTCCCGGCCACCGGCGCATCGGCGCGGGTGACGTAGACCGGATCCTGGTGCAGCGTCAGTTCAGGGTGGGCTTTTGCCAGGCCAGCCAGTTGTTCACTCAGGACATCTTCGACACGGTTAATCAGTTTTTTCATTGTTTATGCTCCGTCGGAGTTTTGATGCGGCCTCTCTGCTGACGGAGGCGGTCATCGTGTAGGGGTACCGCCTGACGATATGCGATATCGGGCGATGTATTGATTCTGGCTGAGTTGGCGGGAAAAAAAATCGCCATAAAATGAGTTTCATTACGAAACGTAATTATTAATTTTTGTTCCTTAATGAAACATTTTTGCGCAAGGAAAGGGAAAAATGCGAAGTAAGGCGCCTCTTTCACCTCGCTTCATCAGCGTGGAAAGCCCGCTCAGAGAAATAATTTTGCCCCTTCTTGCCGCCTGTGGTGGTGAAAAACGTCGACGATCGTCCGGCTGGTGACCTTCTTTTGCGCCAAAGGGGCGGATCGAGATCGCAATCCCATCGTTTCACATGAATTCATGTTCCAATATGAAACAATAAAATTTATGTCCTGTTTCATATCGGGACAAAAAGGGGAAAGATTTTTTTGCCCGCGGCTCGCCCTACAGTGATGGCATCGCTCAGGTAGCGCTTTCGTCCCCGCCTTTGATGTAAGGCCGGACGGAGAAACACCGGGGCTCATCATGTCAAAACATGCACTTATTTGAGGGTGAACGGAATGCTAAAAGTTATTCAATCTCCAGCCAAATATCTCCAGGGACCAGATGCATCCACGCTGTTTGGGCAATACGCCAAAAACCTGGCGGATAGCTTTTTCGTGATTGCCGATGACTTCGTGATGAAGCTGGCGGGAGAGAAAGTGCTGGAAGGTTTGCACAGCCATAATATCAGCTGCCATGCGGAGCGCTTCAACGGCGAATGCAGCCACGTTGAGATCAATCGCCTGATCGCCATTCTGAAACAGCACGGCTGCCGCGGCGTGGTGGGCATCGGCGGCGGCAAGACGCTCGATACGGCGAAAGCCATTGGCTACTACCAGAAGCTACCGGTGGTGGTGATCCCGACGATCGCTTCCACCGATGCGCCAACCAGCGCGCTGTCGGTTATCTACACCGAAGCCGGCGAATTTGAAGAGTATCTGATCTACCCGAAAAACCCGGACATGGTGGTGATGGATACGGCGATTATCGCTAAAGCGCCGGTGCGCCTGCTGGTAGCCGGGATGGGGGATGCGCTTTCAACCTGGTTTGAAGCCAGGGCCTGCTATGACGCCAGAGCCACCAGCATGGCGGGCGGTCAGTCGACGGCAGCGGCGCTGAGCCTGGCGCGCCTGTGCTATGATACGCTGCTGGCGGAAGGCGAAAAAGCCCGCCTCGCCGCCCAGGCCGGCGTGGTGACCGATGCGCTGGAACGTATCGTTGAAGCGAATACCTACCTCAGCGGTATCGGCTTTGAAAGTAGCGGTCTGGCCGCCGCGCACGCCATTCACAACGGTTTCACCATCCTCGAAGAGTGCCACCATCTGTACCATGGTGAGAAAGTAGCGTTTGGTACCCTGGCGCAGCTGGTGCTGCAAAATAGCCCGATGGAAGAGATCGAAACGGTGCTGAACTTCTGCCATACCGTCGGGCTGCCGGTTACGCTGGCGCAAATGGGCGTTAAAGAGGGCATCGATGAGAAAATTCAGGCAGTCGCCAAAGCGACCTGCGCGGAAGGTGAAACCATTCATAACATGCCGTTCCCGGTCAGCGCGCAGAGCGTGCATGCGGCGATTCTGACCGCCGACCTGCTCGGACAGCAGTGGCTGGCGCGCTAATTTAGCGTCGATCTGCCCCGTCTCATTTAAGCGATGAGACGTTTTCTCCCCCTCTGGCGGTAGCCGCCGGAGGGGTTGTCGTTTATGAAACAGCGGATAGGGATATGACTGCGCAGACTCAGAGCTTTCCTTTGGTGATAACCCAGTCGTGGCATCGCTGCAGCAAGTTTATGCAGCGGGAAACCTGGCAGACGCCGCATCAGGCGCAGGGGCTGACGTTTGAATCGATTTGTCGGCGCAAGACCGCGCTGTTGACGATTGGTCAGGCGGCGCTGGAGGATGCCTGGGAGTTTATGGATAACCGCCCCTGCGCGCTGTTCATCCTCGATGAGTCCGCCTGTATTCTTAGCCGCTGCGGCGATCCGCAGACCCTCGACCAGCTGGCGGCGCTGGGATTTCGTGACGGCAGCTACTGCGCGGAAAGCATTATCGGCAGCTGCGCGCTTTCGCTGGCCTCCATGCTCGGGCAGCCAGTCAAAACGACGGGCGAGGAGCATTTTAAACATGCGCTGCACGGATGGTCGTTTAGCTCCACGCCGGTGTTTGATAACCACGGGCGTCTGTTCGGTTCCATTTCCCTGTGCTGCCTGACGGAAGAACAGGCTTCGCCTGACCTCTCCCTGACCCTGGCTATCGCCCGGGAAGTCGGCAACTCGCTGCTCACTGATAGCCTGCTGGCCGAGTCGAATCGCCATCTTAACCAGATGTACGGTCTGCTGGAGAGCATGGATGACGGGGTGATGGCGTGGAACGAGCAGGGGATTTTGCAGTTTCTTAACGTGCAGGCCGCGACGCTGCTTCATCTTGATGCCCAGGCCAGCCAGGGGAAAAATATTAATGAGCTGGTGACGCTGCCGGCCCTGCTGCGTCGGGCCATTAAGCACGCGCGCGGGCTGAACCATGTGGAGGTCACCTTCGAAAGCCAGCATCAGTTTGTCGACGCCGTGATTACGCTCAAGCCAATCGTTGAAGAGCAGGGCAACAGTTTCATTCTGCTGCTGCATCCGGTCGAGCAGATGCGCCAGCTGATGACCAGCCAGCTTGGCAAAGTGAGCCATACCTTTGAACAGATGTCGGCGGACGACCCGGAAACCCGGCGGCTGATTCACTTTGGCCGCCAGGCGGCGCGCGGCGCTTTCCCGGTGCTGCTGTGCGGTGAGGAAGGGGTGGGTAAGGAGTTGCTCAGCCAGGCGATTCACAATGAGAGCGAGCGGGGCGGCGGGCCGTATATCGCGGTCAACTGTCAGCTGTATGCCGACAGCGTCCTGGGCCAGGATTTTATGGGCAGCGCGCCGACGGACGATGAAAACGGCCGCCTTAGCCGCCTTGAGCTGGCCAACGGCGGGACGCTGTTTCTGGAAAAAATCGAATACCTGGCGCCGGAGCTGCAGTCCGCGCTGCTGCAGGTGATCAAGCAGGGGGTTTTAACCCGTCTGGATGCCCGCCGCTTGATTCCGGTAGACGTTAAAGTGATCGCCACCACCACCGTCGATCTTGCCAATCTGGTGGAGCAAAACCGCTTTAGCCGCCAGCTTTACTACGCGCTGCACTCCTTTGAAATCGTTATCCCACCGCTGCGCGCGCGGCGTAACAGTATTCCTTCGCTGGTGCACAATCGCCTTAAGAGCCTGGAAAAGCGCTTTTCCTCGCGGCTGAAGATGGATGAAGATGCGCTGGCGCAGCTGGTGGCCTACTCCTGGCCGGGCAACGATTTTGAGCTGAACAGCGTGATTGAAAATATCGCCATTAGCAGCGATAACGGCCATATCCGGCTGAGTAATTTGCCGGAATATCTGTTTGCCGAGCGGCCCGGCGCCGACGCGGGCTCCTCGCTGCTGCCCGCCAGCCTGACCTTTAGCGCCATTGAGAAAGAAGCGATTATCCATGCCGCCCGCGTGACCAGCGGGCGGGTGCAGGAGATGGCGCAGCTGCTGAATATTGGCCGCACCACGCTGTGGCGAAAAATGAAACAGTACGATATCGATGCCGGCCAGTTTAAGCGCGGACGTATGGAGTAGTTTCCTGTGAGGAATGGTACGAAATAGTCGAGCAGAAAAGCACCACGCAAGCGTTTAGCTGCGGTCTGAATCAAAGAAAGGCAACGATCTCTTTGATATCCCGCCGAAGATGGGTCCATAGTGTCATCATGTTCATTACGTGGTTAATTTTAAGGATAAGAGTATGCCAACAGCAATCGATAAAGCCCTGGATTTTATTGGTGGTATGAACACATCGTTGTCGGTGCCGAATACTATGGATGAAAGTACCGCTAAGGGAATTTTGAAGTATTTGCATGAACTAGGCGTACCGGCAAATTCTGCCGACGTCATGGCCCGGGGTGAAAAGGAGGGATGGGATGCCGGGTTCACGGAAAAAGTGGCCGGCTGGGCGGAAAAAATTGCCTCCGGTAACCGGATCGTCATTAAAAACCCGGAATTCTTCACCGTCTATATGCGCGAACAGCTGCAGGCGCTGGTGTAAGCCGCCTGTCGCGAACCTCACGTTAAGCTGCGGCGCCCCGAGGGGGCCGCACAATGCAAAAGGGCCGACGATTTTTCGTCAGCCCTTGCTGTATCTGGTGGCCCCTGCTGGACTTGAACCAGCGACCAAGCGATTATGAGTCGCCTGCTCTAACCACTGAGCTAAGGGGCCGTGGCGAGGGATTATAAAGTAACTGTTCCCCGCAATCCAGCCTAAAAATCACGCCTGCTGTTTTTATAAACAACGCATTTTCAATCCTTTATAATTACCTTTTAGGCATTGAGCTGGGGAAAACATGATTAACGATATTCTGGCGCCGGACCTGCGGGTGGTCTTTTGCGGTATCAATCCGGGGAAGTCTTCCGCCCATACCGGTTTTCATTTCGCCCATCCGGGCAATCGCTTCTGGAAAGTGATTCACCAGGCCGGCTTTACCGACCGTCTTCTGAAACCCGAGGAGGAACTCCAGCTGCTGGATACCCGCTGCGGGATCACGATGCTCGTCGAACGCCCGACGGTGCAGGCCAGCGAGGTTGAGCTGCTGGAGCTCCGCGACGGTGGTCGTGAACTGGTCAGAAAAATGGAAGAGTATCAGCCGCGCGCGCTGGCGATCCTGGGTAAACAGGCCTTCGAGAAAGCGTTTCAGGTGCGCGGCGTAAAATGGGGCAAGCAGCAGGTGACCATTGGGGCGACGGAAGTGTGGGTGCTGCCGAATCCCAGCGGCCTCAACCGGGCGACGCTGGATAAACTGGTGGAGGCCTACCGGGAGCTTGACGAGGCGCTGGCCACGCGAGGGCTTTAATGCATTTCCGACGACAAAGGGGTTACGGCTTTCAGCCCGGTCGTCGGCGGCTGGCTTAAGCCTGCGGCTTTAGTCAGCTTTTTCGCAATCGCTAATATTTCCTTTTTCTATCATGAATAAGAGGGCGTCAAAAGCGAAGTCGAGAAAGGCTTTACGGTCTTTCTCAAGGCGACGTAAAAGACATTCTTCTCTGTACGAGGACTTTTCCACTAGCCCGGTCAGGCAGAGCCAGAACAGCATCATGACGTCTGCGACGGGAGCACTTAATCCAATCTCTTTTTTTTCGGCGGCGTCTGTGATTCGCTTTGCGATAATCTGGTGGATCTGTTCTCCAGTCATAGCGATACTTTTCAACGCTTTATTGTTTTTAGTGATTTTTTCAGAACAGGCGATCTTCCCGGCTATCGCGGAAAAGTAGGCAAGGCTTGTTTCGTGGAGAGCCATCAGCGCATGGCACAGCTCGCGATAAAATTCGCGAAATGAATTTTGCCTATTGGCGATTGGTATGAGCTCCTGATAGAAACGCGCCATTACCTCCAGGATAAGATGATCCAGAATATCCTTTTTATTGTCGAAATAGGTATAAAGCGTGGTTTTACTAAAACCGGCTTCATGTGCGATCTCATCCATGGTGGTACTTTCTATTCCACGACTTAGAAATAATGTATTAGCGGTGGTTAAAATAACCGTTCTATTAAAATCAGCCAGCCGAATTTTACGCTTGCTATTCATTTCATTTCCCTATGATTTGCCTGCGGTTTTAGGCGTAAATACGCTCCATCAACCAACCAATAGTACAATCGTAAAACTATGAGTCCAGCGGTTTAATGGCACATAAATAAATAATAAGAATAAGACCTGGATATATATTGATGGGTTTTATATTGGGGTTTTAATATTTATTAAATAAATGGTTTCTGCTTAGGCATAAAAAAAGCCAGTCATGTGACTGGCTTTTCAGGGGACGCGGCGATAATTAATCGTCGAGGAAGCTACGCAGCACTTCAGAACGGCTCGGATGGCGCAGTTTACGCAGCGCCTTCGCTTCGATCTGACGAATACGTTCGCGGGTTACGTCAAACTGTTTACCCACTTCTTCCAGCGTGTGATCGGTATTCATGTCGATACCAAAGCGCATACGCAGGACTTTCGCTTCACGGGCGGTCAGGCCAGCCAGAACGTCGTGGGTGGCGGCGCGCAGGCTCTCGGTGGTGGCAGAGTCCAGCGGCAGCTCGAGGGTGTTATCCTCGATAAAATCTCCCAGATGCGAATCTTCATCGTCGCCAATCGGCGTTTCCATGGAGATAGGCTCTTTGGCGATTTTCAGCACCTTACGAATTTTGTCTTCCGGCATCAGCATGCGTTCGGCCAGCTCTTCCGGCGTCGGCTCACGGCCCATCTCCTGCAGCATCTGGCGGGAAATACGGTTGAGCTTGTTGATAGTCTCAATCATATGCACCGGAATACGGATGGTGCGCGCCTGGTCTGCGATAGAGCGGGTGATCGCCTGACGGATCCACCAGGTTGCGTAGGTGGAGAACTTGTAGCCGCGGCGGTATTCAAACTTATCAACCGCCTTCATCAGACCGATGTTGCCTTCCTGGATCAGATCGAGGAACTGCAGACCGCGGTTGGTGTATTTCTTGGCGATCGAGATAACCAGACGCAGGTTCGCTTCAACCATCTCTTTCTTCGCACGGCGCGCTTTCGCTTCACCGATGGACATACGACGGTTGATATCTTTTACCTGCTCGATGGTCAGGCCGGTCTCTTGTTCAATCTGCTGCAGTTTCATCAGGCCGCGCTGAACGTCTTCTTTCACGTCAAGCAGCTTCTCTGACCACGGCTTGTTCATGGCGATGGCCGCATTGAACCAGGTTTCGCTGGTTTCGTTGCCGGTGAACAGAGTGATGAAGTTTTTCTTCGGCATTTTGCACTGCTCAACGCACAGCTTCATGATGATACGTTCTTGAGTACGAACGCGATCCATCATGATACGCATGCTGTTAACCAGGTAATCGAACTGCTTCGGTACCAGACGGAACTGTTTGAACACTTCGGACAGCTTGAGGATCTCTTCCTGCGCTGCGGCGTGGCTACGACCTTTCGCTTTGATGGTGTCGCGGGTCAGTTCGTACTGCGTACGCAGCTCGGCGAATTTCTCGCGCGCCAGCTCGGGGTCGATGCTGTTGTCGTCATCGCTGCTGTCGTCGTCTTCTTCTTCATCTTCGTCTTCATCGTCATCCATCTCTTCCTGAGAGAGTTCAGAACCGACGTGCGTCGCCGTTGGCGCCATATCTTCTTCGGCGTTCGGGTCGACAAAACCGGTGATCAGATCGGACAGACGCGCTTCTTCCGCTTCAACGCGATCGTACTGCTCCAGCAGATAGGTGATCGCTTCAGGGTATTCAGCCACCGAGCACTGAACCTGGTTAATACCGTCTTCGATACGTTTAGCGATGTCGATTTCGCCTTCGCGCGTCAGCAGTTCGACGGTACCCATTTCACGCATGTACATGCGCACCGGGTCGGTTGTGCGTCCGATTTCAGACTCAACGCTGGAGAGAACCTGCGCCGCAGCTTCTTCCGCATCTTCGTCAGTATTGTTGTTCGTTTCAGCAAGCAAAAGATCATCGGCATCCGGTGCTTCTTCCATCACCTGAATGCCCATGTCGTTGATCATTTGGATGATGTCTTCGATCTGGTCGGAGTCGACGATATCTTCCGGCAGATGGTCATTGACCTCGGCATAGGTCAGATAGCCTTGCTCCTTACCACGTTGGACAAGAAGCTTCAGCTGTGACTGCGGGTTTTGCTCCATAAGACGGTATCCACACTTAATTCGTTTGATTGGTGTAAGCAGGCGAACTGCTAACATTTAAAGCGAGGGCGTACTTATATTATTGCCGCTGCGCCTCGAGCGGCTGTCGGGGTCTTCCCGAACGATATTCGGCACTTAAGCCGTTCAATGCGTTATCTTTCAAGTTGTCTCTGCGTTAGCTACGTTCTCTCATCCTGGTCATGTGCTTGTGCGCACTCCCGGGGATTCGTTCTCATGCTGCTTTGATACAACTTGAATGAGTTTGTCTTTCGTTTATTTTTTGGCCAGTTCCTGGCTGATGGTCCAGAGTTCCCGGCGCTCTTCACTGCTTAAGCCGTGCGTGCGGTCGCGAGCTATCAACTCTTCTTGCCGCAGCTCCAGCAGTGAATCAAACATATGGTTGAGCGAGTCGGTGAAGGTTTTTTCAGCAATATCCTTATCTGCTATATCGTCCCACATCGACAGTTTTTCAAGGGTTGCGGCCTCATTTGTGCCGCGATACTGCTCTAACAGCAGCCCGGTGGTCAGGCCCGGCTGTGCCAAACAGGTTTTAACCAGTTCGTTGAACAACCCAAGCCCCGGCATTTTACGCGGGTCCAGCCCTTCCAGGGGCGGTACCAGCGGCGCCAGATCCGGGTTTTGTACCAGTAACCCTATCAGTATACGCATGGTCGTGCGTTTTAGCTGCGGAGCAGGGCGCTGGATGCCATTTTCAGACTGTTTTGGCATTAAACGTTCAAGCTGCGCATCATCTAAAATCCCCAGCTTATTGCCTAACTCCTGGCGCAGGTATATGCGCAGCGTTTCACCCGGCACCTGGGTTATCAGCGGCAGCGCTAAGGTACTCAGCTGCGCGCGGCCGTCCGGGGTGCTCAAATCCACCTGCGGTAGCAGGCTGTTGAACAAAAACGTGGAGAGCGGCTGAGCCTGCTCCATCCGCGCTTCAAATGCGGCTTTCCCTTCTTTGCGCACCAGCGTATCCGGGTCTTCGCCATCCGGCAGAAACATAAAGCGCAGCTGGCGCCCGTCGGTCATATACGGCAGCGCCGTTTCCAGCGCGCGCCAGGCGGCATCGCGGCCGGCCCGGTCGCCGTCGTAGCAGCAAACCACCTGATTGGTGACCCGGAACAACAGCTGAATATGGTCAGCGGTCGTCGACGTCCCCAGCGATGCAACGGCATAGTTAATGCCGAACTGCGCCAGAGCCACCACGTCCATATAACCTTCGACCACCAGCAGGCGGGGCGGTTCAGCGTTATCCTGCTGCGCTTCATAAAGACCGTACAGCTGGCGGCCTTTATGGAAAATATCGGTCTCCGGGGAGTTCAGATACTTCGGCATGGCGTCACCCAGCACGCGACCACCAAAACCAATCACCCGGCCTCGCTTATCGCGGATGGGGAACATCACCCGTTCGCGGAAGCGGTCGTAACTGCGTCCCTGATCGTTAGTGACCAGCATGCCCGCATCAATCAGCGACTGGCGGTTTTCTTGATTACCGCCAAAACGTTTTAAAACGTTGTCCCAACCGGGAGGGGCGTAGCCAATCGCGAAGCGCGTAATCACCTCGCTGCTTAAGCCGCGTTTTTCCAGATACTGGCGCGCGGGGCCGGCGGCGGGTTGCATCAGAGACTGTTGATAAAACGTGTTCAGACCATCCATCAGCTGATAGAGATTTTGCCGCTGATGGCGCTCAATCTGGCTGGGTCCGCTACCTGCTTCATACGGCACGTCCAGATTATGCATGGCAGCCAGCTCTTCGACGGTTTCCACGAACTCGAGTTTGTCGTAGTTCATCAGGAAGTCGATAGCGTTGCCGTGCGCACCGCAGCCGAAGCAGTGGTAAAACTGTTTTTCACCGTTGACGGTGAAAGAGGGGGTTTTTTCGTTATGGAACGGACAGCACGCGTGAAAATTTTTGCCCTGCTTTTTCAGCTTTACCCGGGCATCGATCAGATCGACGATATCGGTGCGCGCCAGCAGGTCATTGATAAATACTCGTGGAATTCGTCCAGCCATATGCCCCGTTTTATACACGTTACCCTTCAAGCTGCCTCTGCGTTGGCTTCGCTCGTTCACCCCTGTCACTTACTTCGGTAAGCTCTGGGGACTCACTCCCTTGCCGCCTTGATGCATCTTGAATGATTGGGTGTATATGCTAATGCATAAACGAAAATAAGCCGCGCATTCCTTTCGGAAGCACGGCCTTACAACTACAACTCGGTCTGAATTGAGAGCGTGGCTCCCAACAGATTAGTACAGACGAGTGCGGCGTGCGTTTTCGCGAGCCAGTTTCTTCGCGTGACGTTTCACTGCGGAAGCTTTAGCGCGTTTACGTTCGGTAGTCGGTTTTTCATAGAACTCACGACGACGAACTTCCGCCAGAACACCTGCTTTTTCGCATGAACGTTTGAAGCGACGCAGCGCTACGTCGAACGGCTCGTTTTCACGTACTTTAATTACCGGCATGTAACTCTCACCTTTGATAAATTCGGTTTGCCGCTGGCATCAGCGCCAGCTTATTTCAAAATGGTGCGGAATTTTACTGCAATTGCTGCTGCTTTGTAAAGCACCGACGCGATTTTTGAAAGGGACTTTTATAAGGACAGGGAGTATACACGAAGTGAACGCCAGGGGTGAGGAAAGTTTTATACCCGTCGTCTTTCAGCCCGCAGGAGCGTTGGCTTTTGAGTTACGAGTCTCATCCATGAGACTCGCCCTTACGGGCCGTCGTTCCACGACGTTCAAATCTGTTCCTGACAGATTTGTCGCTTACCCCAGTCACGTACTTTCCGTACGCTCCGGGGGATGCGCTGCGTCGCCGCCTTCCCGCGACCTGAAATTCTTAGGGTATACATCAACCCGCATTGGTCCTACACTGCGCGGTATTGAAACGAGGTAAAACTAGCCATGCGTGTACTGGGAATTGAAACATCCTGCGATGAAACCGGCATCGCCATTTATGACGACGAAAAAGGTCTGTTAGCCAACCAGCTGTATAGTCAGGTGAAATTGCACGCTGACTACGGCGGAGTGGTGCCCGAGCTGGCCTCGCGCGACCACGTACGTAAAACCGTCCCCCTGATTCAGGCGGCGCTCAAGGAAGCCGGGCTGACGGCAAAGGATATCGATGCCGTTGCGTATACGGCGGGCCCCGGCCTGGTTGGCGCGCTGCTGGTCGGCGCGACGGTAGGCCGCTCGCTGGCGTTCGCCTGGAACGTGCCGGCGATCCCGGTACACCATATGGAAGGGCACCTGCTGGCGCCGATGCTGGAAGATAATCCGCCGCAGTATCCTTTTGTCGCGCTGCTGGTTTCCGGCGGCCATACCCAGCTGATCGGCGTCACCGGCATTGGCCAGTATGAACTGCTGGGCGAATCGATTGACGACGCGGCGGGCGAAGCCTTCGATAAGACAGCGAAACTGCTGGGGCTGGATTATCCCGGCGGCCCGATGCTGTCGAAGATGGCCTCCCAGGGCACCGAAGGGCGCTTTGTCTTCCCGCGCCCGATGACCGACCGTCCCGGGCTGGATTTCAGCTTTTCTGGCCTCAAGACCTTTGCCGCGAACACCATTCGCAGCAACGGCGATGACGATCAAACCCGCGCCGATATCGCCCGCGCTTTCGAAGATGCGGTCGTGGATACGCTGATGATTAAGTGCCGCCGCGCGCTGGATCAAACCGGCTTTAAACGGCTGGTGATGGCGGGGGGCGTCAGCGCTAACCGTACGCTGCGCGCGAAGCTGGCGGAAATGATGAAAAAGCGCGGTGGTGAAGTCTTCTACGCTCGTCCTGAATTCTGTACCGATAACGGCGCGATGATTGCCTATGCGGGGATGGTCCGTCTGCGCTCCGGCGCTAAAGCGGAGCTCGGCGTTACCGTTCGTCCGCGCTGGCCGCTGGCTGAGCTTCCGGCGGCATAACGTCTGATATTTCACAGGCCGACGTCCTGTCGGCCTGCCTTCGCGACTTATTCCATACTCTTACACAGCGAGCAAATCGCCCCCTGGTGCTTGTGCGAATGCATCACGTCAGGACGTTCGTACTCTTCCCGGCAGCTCAGGCAGCGGTAAACGGTGATCGATGCGTTACCCTGCGCATCGTAGCGCGGCTCGGCGATACCATCATCGTGCTGTTTAATGTAATAGCGCCCGCGGGTGGCGATCCCCATGGCCGGCGTCATCACGAAAGCCACCGCCAGCGCAATCAGCGGCGAGAACGGCGCCAGCGTTTCGCCCAGCAGGCCGAAGAAGGCGCTAATCGAAAGGCCTGCCGCGAGGGCAAAAGAGACCACGCCTACCGGGTTGACGTTGTAGATCATCCCGCGGCGATACTCCGGCTGCGCCGGCGCCAGCTTCAGCACCCCTTTGTTGACGGTGATGTCGGTGGCGACCACCACCACCCAGGCGATGGCAAAGTTAGAATAGAAGCCGAGGATCCACGCCAGAGCGCTAAACATGTCGCCTTCCATCAGGGCAAGGGCAATCGTCAGGTTGACGATGACGAAAATAATCCGCCCCGGATAACGTTTGGTGGTGCGCGTCCAGGCGCTGGTCCACGCCAGCGAGCCGGAATAGGCGTTGGTGACGTTAATTTTAATCTGCGAGATAACCACCAGCACTACCGCGAGGGTGAGCGCCAGCCAGCCGGGGACCAGGTTATCGAAGACGCTGACGAACTGTTGCACCGGTTCGGTGTTGTGCACCGCCGGGAAGCGGGTCAGCAGATAGAAGCCGAGGAAAGCGCCGATAATCTGTTTAATCGCGCCTAATACGACCCAGCCCGGGCCGGCGGAGAACACCGCCAGCCACCAGCTTTTGCTGTTTTCCGCGGTCTTCGGCGGCATAAAGCGCAGGTAGTCGATCTGCTCGCCAATCTGCATGATCAGCGACAGGCAGACCCCCGCGCCGAGCATAATGGCGGTTAAATCTACCGTTGCGGCGTTGTTTTTACCGGCGAAGTTCATAAAGCCGTCCACCAGATCCGGGTCTTTGGCGATAAGCCACGCCACCGGAACCACCATCAGGACCAGCCACAGCGGCGTCGTCCAGACCTGAAGGCGAGTCAGCGCCTTCATGCCGTAGACCACCAGCGGCAAGACCATCAGCGTGGCGATGAGATAGCCCATCCACAGCGGGATCCCCAGGCCCACCAGCAGCCCCTGCGCCATGATCGAGCCTTCAAGCGCGAAGAAGATAAAGGTAAATCCGGCGAAGATAATGCTGGTGATCACCGAACCAAAGTAGCCGAAACCGGCGCTGCGGGTGATTAGGTCGAGGTCGATGTTATAGCGCGCGGCGGTAATCGCCAGCGGAATACCGGTAAGAAAAATAACCAGCGCCGCCAGCAGGATCGCGTAAATCGCATTGGTGGTGCCCCAGGCCATGCCGATGCTGGCGCCGATAGAAAAGTCAGCCAGATAGGCGATGCCGCCCAATGCGGTCACCGCGACAACCCCCGGTCCCCAGCGGCGAAAGCTCAGCGGAGCATAGCGAAGGGTATAATCTTCCAGCGTTTCTTTGGAGCCGGAGGCACTGGTTTGCGCAGGTAAATCAGTTTTTATATCCAGTGATGACATAGTCATTCCTTAATGGTTAGGCATGACTGGAATTAGCAAACCTTATGCCACATCGCAGGGCAGGCGCTATCAGGGCTTCATGAAGGGGATGGCTAAAGAGAGGGCAGGGTATGCACCATCCCGACACCTCTGCGCCGGGATGGTGCAGGGGTTACTTGCCGAGCATGCCTTTGTCTTCGATAAAGGCGATGATATTTTGCAGGCCGTCGCCGCTTTTCAGGTTGGTGAAGCTCCACGGGCGTTCGCCGCGCATGCGCAGGGTATCGCGCTCCATCACTTCCAGAGACGCGCCCACGTACGGTGCAAGATCGGTTTTGTTGATCACCAGGAAGTCGGATTTGGTGATCCCCGGTCCGCCTTTGCGCGGGATCTTTTCCCCTTCCGCCACGTCGATGACGTAGATGGTGAGATCCGCCAGCTCCGGGCTGAAGGTGGCGCTCAGGTTATCGCCGCCGCTTTCCACAAAGATGAGATCGAGATTGCCGAATTTCTCGCTCAGCGCTTCCACCGCGGCAAGGTTCATCGACGCATCTTCCCGAATAGCGGTATGCGGGCAGCCGCCGGTTTCGACGCCGACAATTCGTTCAGGATCCAGGGCGCCAGCCTCGGTGAGAATGCGCTGATCTTCTTTGGTGTAGATATCGTTGGTCACCACCGCCAGCTGCCAGGTGTCGCGCATGGCTTTGCAAAGGGCTTCCAGCAGCGCGGTTTTTCCGGAGCCGACCGGGCCGCCGACGCCGACGCGCAGCGGTTGCTTAATCATGTTCATATCTTCTCCTAAGAACGGAATAATCGGGAATACTGGGTTTCGTGCCGGGCGGAAGCGATAGCCGCAAGCGGCGTCGCCGAACCGATGGCGTCGTCCGGGGTCGCCAGGGCGCTGTCCATGTCCGCCGCGTAGCGGTCGCACAGGCGAAGAATCAACTGCTGGGCCGCCTGCTGGCCAAAGGGCACCAGCTTGACGCCCGCCATCACCGCGCTTTCAATCCAGCTATAGCCAAGGCTCAGGGCCAGGTCAGGAATGGCGATTTGCCAGCGTACGCCGAGCCACGCCATGCCGGTTAGCTGACTTTGCTGGCACAGCTTGCGCCACTCGGGCGGGCAGTCCGGCTGCCAGTCGGCCAGCAGCCGGGTGAAGGCCGCGCCGCGGTTGCGCTCTTCATCGCGCAGCTCGCGGGTTTCCCGGCAGGCGAGCAGATAAGCGGTCCAGCGCCGGGCGCAGGCCAGATCGCCCGCTTCGCAGGCCCGGTAGAGGCGGGCAAACAGCGGCAGGTCGACGGTAAAAAAGCTCTGCTCCATTTGGCGCAGCTGCCAGCGCTCAAAGGCGGCGGTATCCGCTACCCAGCCTGCTTCCACCGCCCACTCCAGCCCCTGGGACCAGCTGTAGCCGCCAACCGGGAGGCTGCTGCTGGCAAGCTGCATCAAGCGCAGACGTTTTTCCGGCGTCGGCATTTAGTGGCTGTGCTCACGATCGTGATGGTGGTGGTGATGGTGATGGCCGTGCGATTCGCTGGCGTAGGCGCCGGCTTCCGGTTCAAACGGCAGATGCGCGAAATCCACGGCCAGGCCAAACTGGCGCAGCATATCGTCCAGGACGTGATCGTGATGATAGCGCAGCTCGCCGGGCATAATCTGTAGCGGCACGTGGCGATTGCCAAGGTGATAGCAGGCCTTCGCCAGCATAAAAGGATCGGCGCAGCGTACGACCGAAACGGCTTCATCAGCGGCGATCACTTCAACGAATTCGCTGCCGTTTTCGTTACTGAGAATGTCGCCGCCGCGCAGCAGCAGACCGCGCGGCAGCAGCAGGCCCGCCTGACGGCCATCGTTAAGCGTGACTTTAATGCGGCTTTTTACCCGCACGTCAATCGGCAGGGTAACGCTGGCCGTGGCCTGCGCCGGTGTCTCCACCCGTTGGGTCAAATAAAGCATTTGCGCTCCTTAAAACAGGAAATAACGTTGCGCCATCGGTAACACGTCCGCCGGTTCGCTGGTTATCAGTTCGCCGTCGATGCGCACCTCGTAGGTTTGCGAATCCACGGTAATAGTGGGCAGCAGGCCGTTGTGGTGCATATCGCCTTTTTGTACCGTGCGGCAGCCTTTAACCACCGCCGTCGCGCTGCGCAGGTTCAGCCGTTCAGCGACGCCGTTTTCCGCCGCCGCCTGCGACAGAAAGGTCAAACGGCAGCGGTGGCGAGCGCTGCCCAGCGCGCCGAACATCGGGCGATAGTGCACCGGCTGCGGCGTCGGGATAGAGGCGTTGATGTCGCCCATCGGCGCCATCGCGATCATACCGCCTTTGACGATCGTCGCCGGCTTCACGCCGAAGAACGCCGGGGACCACAGCACCAGATCCGCCAGTTTCCCCACTTCAATCGAACCGACTTCATGGGCGATACCGTGGGTTAACGCCGGATTAATGGTGTATTTGGCGATATAGCGCTTCACGCGGAAGTTGTCGTTATCGCCGCTCTCTTCCGCCAGCGGGCCGCGCTGGACCTTCATCCGGTGCGCCACCTGCCAGGTGCGCAACACCACTTCGCCGACGCGCCCCATCGCCTGTGAATCAGACGAGGTGAGGGAGAAGGCGC
Organism: Klebsiella sp. Q11; assembly: GCF_964241505.1. NCBI lineage: Bacteria > Pseudomonadati > Pseudomonadota > Gammaproteobacteria > Enterobacterales > Enterobacteriaceae > Klebsiella > Klebsiella sp. Q11. Next base: position 103,202 of record NZ_CAXSXW010000009.1, on the reverse strand, counting down.
CCAGATCGTGCAGGACGTCTTCCGCGGCAATGGTTTCCCGCCGAATGCGCGATTCGGCAAACGCCACGTCCTCGGCGATATCCGGGTCGAGATGATGGCAAACCATCAGCATATCCAGATGTTCGTCAATGGTGTTGACGGTATAGGGCAGCGTCGGGTTGGTCGACGAGGGCAGAATATTGGGGTGCGCGCAGGCGGTAATAATATCCGGCGCATGGCCGCCGCCCGCCCCTTCGGTATGGAAAGTATGGATAGTGCGCCCGCCGATGGCCGCCAGGGTATCCTCAACGAATCCGGACTCATTGAGGGTGTCGCTGTGCAGCGCGACCTGCACGTCCATTTCGTCGGCCACCGTCAGCGCGCAGTCGATTGCCGCCGGGGTCGCGCCCCAGTCTTCGTGAATTTTCAGGCCGATAACCCCGGCCGCAACCTGCTCACGCAGCGCATCCGGATTCGAACCATTGCCTTTACCCAGCAGGCCAATATTGACCGGCAGGCTGTCCGCGGCCTGCAGCATCCGCGAGATGTACCACGGCCCGGGCGTGCAGGTCGTGGCGTTGGTGCCCGCCGCCGGGCCGGTCCCGCCGCCGATCATGGTGGTGACGCCGGAGACCAGCGCCTCTTCCGCCTGCTGCGGACAGATCCAGTGAATATGCGTATCGACGCCGCCGGCGGTGACGATCTTGCCTTCCGCCGCAATAATTTCCGTGGCCGCGCCGATCGGGATCGTGACGTTGGGCTGAATATCCGGGTTGCCGGCTTTGCCGATCGCGAAGATCCGCCCGTCTTTGACGCCAATATCGGCTTTGACGATCCCCCAGTAATCGACGATCAGGGCATTGGTCAGCACCAGATCCACGCACCCGGCGGAAAGCATCTGTCCCTGGCCCATACCGTCGCGGATCACTTTGCCACCGCCGAATTTGACCTCTTCGCCGTAGGTGGTCAAATCATCTTCGACCTCGATCCACAGCTCGGTGTCCGCCAGGCGAACTTTATCGCCGGTGGTGGGGCCGAACATGTCGGCATAGGCCTGACGTGAAATGTCACTCATCGTTTGCCTCCAGCGCGCCCATAACGTCTCCGCGGAAACCGTACACCGCGCGGGTTCCGGTCAGCGCCACCAGCTCCACCTCGCGCTTTTGGCCCGGTTCGAAGCGCACTGCGGTGCCGGCGGCGATATTCAGGCGATAGCCGGTCGCCTGCTGGCGATCGAACTTCAGCGCCGGGTTGACCTCGGCGAAGTGGTAATGCGAGCCGACCTGAATCGGCCGGTCGCCGTGATTTTCAACGATAATGCAGCAGGTGGCGCGGCCGACGTTAATCGCTATCTGGCCGGGTTTTACCTGATATTCTCCTGGGATCATCGCGCTACCTCAGATTATCGGGTTATGGACGGTAACCAGCTTCGAGCCGTCCGGGAAGGTGGCTTCGACCTGGATATCGGGGATCATTTCCGGCACGCCTTCCATGACCTGGTCGCGGCTCAGGACGTGGCGTCCCTCTTCCATCAGCTCGGCGACGCTTCTGCCATCGCGCGCGCCCTCCATAATAAAGGCGCTAATCAGGGCCACGGATTCGGGATAATTGAGCTTCAGACCGCGGGCCAGGCGACGCTCCGCCACCAGCGCGGCGGTAAACAGCAACAGCTTGTCTTTTTCTCTGGGTGTCAGTTCCATAGCGTTCTCTTAAGTCAGCCAGATTCGGGGGAGTACCGGAGATTTGCCGGTCAGGTGCGGGCGCATAAATTGCCAGATATCGCGCATCGCCCGCTGGCAAAGCAGATTATCGTCACTTAGAAAGCGTACCGTCAGCAGGCCGTCGGTGAGCGTCGCGCCGGCGTAGTTTGCCAGCGGCGTAAGTTTTTCGCGTACGCCTTCGAGCAGCGTTTCGTTCGCCGGGTAGAACAGCATCGTTCCCACCCACGGCTGCTGCGCGACGCAGGCCAGCTGTCCATCGGCCAGGCTCAGGCGCTCAATCAGCAGCGGAGAGCCGTCGACCCACACCTCCAGACGATTGGCGAGCGCGCCGTGGCTAAAGGCTTCGCCGATGACCGGCCGGCCAAGGCACAGCAGGTCCCACGCCAGCAGCGTGCTGGAGGCGGAGAGATGAAAGACGGTAGACAAAGCGGCGTTGGCGCCGGGAAAGAAGATGGCGTCCTGCGGCAGCCACTCGAGCGTTGAGTTTTCGGCCAGCGTCAGGGTTTGCTGAAGACGCGCCTGCGCGCCGCTGCTGCGATAGAACTTGCTGGCGCCGGGCATGGTGATCAGCGTGTGGCACCCGGGATCCATCGTCGCGCTAATGGTGAGCTCATCGCCGCCGACGATACCGCCGGGCGGATGAAGCAGATAGAGGTGGCAGGTCTCTTCTTCGGGATAAAACGGGCGCTGAACGGTGAGGGGACCGACATGACGACGGGAGGCGAGCGTGGTTTTCCCGCCGAGAAATTGAAACTGGAGGTCCAGCGAGGCCTGCCAGCCTTTTTTATTCTGTGGTAACACGGTGCCGTGCAATGTCGCGCCCCTGCAAAATCAAGATAAAACAGCAGCGAAGAGTATTGATCGGGGGCCAACCATCCCGGTCATATGAAAAGCTTATGCCCGTCATACTTCGAGCCGCAGCCGCGTTGGTTTACTTTAATCACCTGGGACTCACTTGCCGTGAGTTGCGGCGCAGCAACGTTTATTTCTGCTCCGGCGTTTTTTTCTTCTTTTTGAGCCGGGTCCAGATGCGGGTTTCCTGACGACGCCACAGACGCTGTATGTTGTCGTGATGGCGCAGCAGAATCAGGCATGACAGCATCGAAACCGGGAAAGTGTACTGCGGTTTGAACCACCAGACATAGAACGGAGCAATCAGCGCGCTCACGATAGCCCCCAGCGAGGAGTAGCCGCTGAGCAGAATCGTCAGCAGCCAGGTTCCGGCCATCACGCCGGTGAGATCCCAGCCGATAGGAGCAATGGCGCCGAAAGCGGTGGCCACGCCTTTACCGCCGCGAAAGTTAAAAAATACCGGCCAGATATGGCCCACGCAGGCGGCGATCGCCACCAGGCCGAGCCAGAACGGCGTCAGGCCTAACGCCCACGCGCCCCAGACCGGCAGCATACCTTTCAGGACGTCAAAAATAAGCACCGCTACGGCTGCGCCCTTGCCGCCAATTCGCAGGACGTTCGTCGCCCCTGGATTGCCGGAGCCGCTGTCGCGAGGGTCGGGAAGGCCAGCGAGGCGGCAAACGAGAATGGCGCTGGAGATTGAGCCGCAGAGGTAGGCGAGGATAACCAGTCCAGGCGCGATTGCACTCATCAGCTGTTCCATTTTGAAAGTGTCGTTTTATCCCCTGCGCACTGCGCGTTGTCCGCGCATTGGCTCGCCGGGACCCATAGCGACGCTATGCTCCTGGAGCCTTGCCGCGTCACTGTCTTCCTGCAACGCAAATTATTTAGGGGATGTCTTTGCATCTGTGGATAATACGCATAATTGGCCGGAAGTGGTATCCGGTTTAGCCAAAAAGCAGGCAGGTCGTGATGGATATTGTATTTATAGAGCAACTTTCGGTAATCACCACAATTGGTGTTTACGACTGGGAACAGACCATCGAACAGAAGCTGGTGTTCGATATCGAAATGGCGTGGGATAACCGCAAAGCGGCGGCCAGCGATGATGTCAGCGATTGTCTCAGCTATGCTGATATCAGCGAGCTGGTAATCAGCCACGTCGAAGGCGGGCGTTTTGCGCTGGTGGAACGCGTGGCGGAAGAAATTGCCGACCTGCTGCTGGAAAATTTTCAATCTCCATGGGTACGTATTAAAGTCAGCAAACCTGGGGCGGTAGCCCGAGCGGCTAACGTCGGCGTCATTATTGAACGTGGCCTTAATCTGAAACAAAACTTTTCAGGTCATACTCGTTAAACAAATTGCGTTTATACCGGTCATAGAATCCGGCCATCAGGCTATTTTCTTTGCCGTTTTGCCCTGTGACAGCGCTCGAAATCCTTGCGTACAACCTGTACGCTCACTTTTCTGCGCGCTGTCTGTGGCCAAATAAGCACGCCTGATAGCTCGGTTCTTCGTTCCTGGTTTTTTCATTTTACTTTTTAAAGGGTTTAATTGGATGAGCGATATACACTCGCTGCTGATAGCGGCAATATTGGGTGTGGTTGAGGGTTTGACAGAATTTTTACCTGTCTCCAGTACTGGTCATATGATTATTGTCGGTCATCTGCTGGGTTTTGAAGGCGATACCGCGAATACGTTTGAAGTCGTTATTCAGCTTGGTTCCATTCTGGCCGTTGTGGTGATGTTCTGGCGCCGCCTGTTTGGTCTTATCGGCATTCATTTTGGCAAAAAGCCCGAACATGAAGGCCAGGGCAGCGGTCGCCTGTCGCTTATCCATATTCTTTTGGGGATGATCCCGGCGGTGGTGCTGGGGCTGATTTTCCACGATACCATCAAGTCGCTGTTTAACCCGATAAACGTGATGTATGCGCTGATTGTGGGCGGCGTGCTGCTGATCGCGGCGGAGGTGCTGAAGCCGAAACAGCCGCGCGCGGTGGGCATTGATGATATGACCTATCGTCAGGCGTTCGTCATCGGCTGCTTCCAGTGTCTGGCGCTGTGGCCGGGCTTCTCGCGTTCCGGGGCGACGATTTCCGGCGGGATGCTGATGGGCGTCAGCCGCTATGCGGCCTCTGAGTTCTCGTTCCTGCTGGCGGTGCCGATGATGATGGGCGCAACCGTACTGGATATGTACAAGAGCATTGGCTTCCTGAACGCCGGCGATATTCCGATGTTTGCCGTCGGTTTTATCACAGCGTTTATCGTCGCGCTGATTGCGATTAAAACCTTCCTGCAGCTGATTAAACGTATTTCGTTTATCCCATTCGCCATCTACCGTTTTATCGTTGCGGCAGCGGTCTACGTGGTCTTCTTCTAAGCGCCCGCCCTCAGTCCCGCGGCTGAGGGCAACGCTTTTCTTTCCAGCGGGCGACGGCCTGAATCCGCCGACGCGTCAGCTCTTCACGAATTTCAACGCCCTGAAAACCTTCCGCCACCACCTCTTTAGTTGAAACCGACCGGGCAACGTCCCAGGCTTCCAGCAGCAGGCGACCCTGCGGATAATCGCAGGCTTCAAAGCCGGTGCGCCCGCGCACGTCGGCCTCGCTGGTTAACGCGATTTGCCTGACACGATGCGGCTTGCGCCAGGCGTCGATATTATCGAACAGCTTGACCAGCGTTTTCGGCTGCAGGATGGGCAGCGTATGAATCAGATCGTGAAATTCGGCGACCAGTTTTGCCAGGTCGCGCAGCTCGTTTGGCACCCGCAAACGGGCGCAGAGCTGCTCGACCAGCTTAACGCCAGCCGGACCGTGACCATGATGGCGCGGCCAGAGCGCTTTCGGCGTCAGCCCTTTCCCGAGGTCGTGGCATAGGGTGGCAAAACGGACATCCACTTCGGGCGAGAGCATCGCCGCCATGGTGACGGTCATCAACGTGTGCAGGCCAGTGTCGATTTCCGGGTGCCATTTAGCCGGAGCCGGTACGCCATAAAGAGCGTCGACTTCCGGGAACAGCACCTTGAGCGCGCGGCAGTCGCGTAATGTCTGGAAGAAGACCTGCGGATTGCGGGTAGAGAGGGCGCTTTCCGTCTCTTTCCACACCCGCTCGGGCGTGAGGTGCGCCAGCTCGCCGGCATCGGCCATCGCCCGCATCAGCGCCATGGTTTCATCGGCGATGCGGAACCCCAGATGCGCGTAGCGGGCGGCAAAACGCGCCACGCGCAGGACGCGTAGCGGGTCCTCGCTAAAGGCGGGCGAGACGTGGCGCAGCAGGCGCTGGCGTAAATCAGCCAGGCCGCCGTAGGGATCGATAATCTGGCCGTCGGCGTCCTGGGCCAGCGCGTTGATCGTCAGATCGCGGCGCAGCAGGTCTTGCTCAAGGGTGACGTCAGCGGCGGCATAGCAGGTAAAGCCGGTGTAGCCGGAGCCGGACTTGCGCTCGGTGCGCGCCAGCGCATACTCTTCGCGGCTTTGCGGATGCAGGAACACGGGAAAATCACGGCCTACCTGCTGGTAGCCCGCGTCGAGAAGTTGCTGAGGCGTGGCGCCAACCACGACCCAATCTTTGTCTTTAACCGGTAGCCTTAATAACGCATCTCGTACTGCACCACCGACCAGATAAACCTTCACGCCTCACTCTCCCGTCTTTATTTTCTTACGATGATACGTAAGTCTGGCAGAGAAGACGAATTAGTTCATCCAGCGGTCTTTGCGTTTGCGGCTCGGTACCAGGTGCGGCAACACCAGTCCGAGGATCAGGCCGACGCCCAGCACGCCGCCGCCGTACATAAACCACTGCATGATAATGGTGCGCTGTTTGTCATCAAGCTGCAGATTTGCGGCGTTTACCTTTTTCTGCGCGACAACCAGCTCATTTTTCAGCTTTTGGTTCTCTTCTTTCAGACCGTTTATCACGGCGTCGCTACCGGCGACTTTCTTCTGCATATCCGCCGTGCGCTGGTTCCAGGTGGTGTCGATGTTGTTGAGTTTGTCGGTCAGGGTTTTAACCTGGTTTTCCAGATCCGGCACGCGGGTGCGCAGGCTGGGCTCGTTGCTCAGCTCTTTCAAGGGGATCCAGGCGGTACGGCCGCTGTTGTCGCGTACCTGAGCGTAGTTCGTGCTGTCGTTGGTTTGCAGCACCGCGACTTCTTCACCGGCGTTGATGGTGCCCACGAGACGATAGTTATCGCCCGGACCGCTGCGCACCCAGGTATTCAGTTCATCTGAAACGTAACGTTTTTCTTCCGCGTGGACCGCCGTGGCGGCGCTCAGCGCCAGCAAAGTCAATGTAATAAGGCGTAATTTTGGCATCAGGTCATCGTTTGGTCATAAAAAGTTGAACGATAGTAGTGGCATCGCCGAAGCGACGCAAAGTTTTCCGCCACAATCGGAATCATCCAGGAGGTGGCCCGGCAAAATGCGCATTGCATGGCGATTCGCCGCAAAATACTATTTACTGACAAGAAATATCGTTGTTAGTTCGCCGCAATTTCCCGGCACAGCATATAAGCGGAAGAATTCAGTCATGGCTCAAGAAATCGAATTAAAGTTTATCGTCGCTCAGGATGGCGTTGACGCGCTGCGTCAGCACCTCAACGCGCTGGAGGCAAAGCATACGCCAGCGGGTCAATTGCTGAATATTTACTATGAAACGGCGGATAACTGGCTGCGCCGCCACGACATGGGGCTGCGCATTCGCGGCGACCAGGGGCGCTATGAAATGACGCTGAAAATCGCCGGGCGCGTCGTCGGCGGCCTGCATCAGCGTCCGGAATACAACATTCCGCTGGACACGCCGGAGCTGGCGCTGGAGAAACTGCCGGCTGAGGTCTGGCCGCAGGGGGAACTGCCGGCGGCGCTCGCACAGAACGTACAGCCGCTTTTCAGCACTGATTTTGAGCGTGAAAGATGGGTGGTCAAAGAAGGCGACAGCGAAATTGAAATCGCGCTTGACCGCGGCGAAGTTAAAGCCGGCGAGCATCAGGAACCGATTTGTGAACTGGAGCTGGAACTGCTGTCCGGTACTACGCAGGACATTCTGACCCTTGCCCGTCGCCTGCTGGATACCGGCGTACTGCGTCAGGGCAGCCTGAGCAAGGCGGCGCGCGGTTATCATCTGGCGCAGGGCAATGAAGAACGTCCGATGACCGCGTTAACGATCCTTCGCGTCGCGCCGAAGGCCAGCGTCGAGCAGGGTCTGGAAGCGGCGCTGGAAAGCGCGCTGGCGCACTGGCTGTATCATGATGAACTCCTCAATCGCGGCAATGCAAAAGCGAAAGCGGAGATTTTGCACGCTATCGCCCGCGTGCGGCACGCGCTGGTGCTGTTTGGCGGTATTGTCCCGCGCAAGGCCACCACGCTGCTGCGTGAGCGTCTGAGCGAAGCTGAGGCGGCGCTGGCGGAGGCCGAAACCGCCCAGGCGGCGCTTTTCAGCGTGGCGACCGTCAGAGCCAAGCTGACGCTCACCGATCTGCTGATAAACCGCGGCTGGCGTCCCTTCCTGAACGCAGCCGGAGAGCAGAAAATTGCCGGTTCGTTTAAACGCTTCGCGGATATTCAGCTCTCCAGAGCGGCGGCGGAGCTGAAAAACGCCTTCCGCCAGCCGTCCGCTGACGGTTATGTCGATCAGCTTCCGCGCCTGACCCGTGAAATTGACACCGTTCAGCTGCTATCCGGAGCTTATATCGACGCTGCCGCGCCGTGGCTGGAAAACTGGCAAGAAACCCGCCGGGCGATTGCGCATAACGACAGCAGCGTCATCGAATATTTTCGTCGCCAGGCGCTGGCCGCGGAGCCGTTCTGGCTGCATAGTGGAAAACGATAATTTTCAGGCCAGGGAGCCCCTAAGATGCCGCTTTCTTCGCAATTACAGCAGCACTGGCAGACGGTCGCAGACCGGCTACCAGCGGATTTTCCCGTATCGACGTTGAGCGATCGGGCGCAATCGGTCATGGCCTTTAGCGATTTCGTCGAACAGAGTCTGATCGTGCAGCCGCAGTGGCTGGCAGAGCTTGAAAGTGCGCCCCCCGAGGCGCAGGAGTGGCATCACTATGCCGACTGGCTGCAGGTTCGCCTGGCCGAGGTCAATGATGAAGCCGCGCTGATGCGCGAGCTGCGCCAGTTTCGCCGTCGGATCATGGTGCGTATCGCCTGGGCCCAGGCGCTATCGCTGGTCAGCGAAGAGAGCAGCCTGCAGCAGCTAAGCGCGCTGGCGGAGACCTTAATCGTCGCCGCGCGCGACTGGCTATACGCCGCCTGCTGCCGTGAATGGGGCACTCCGTGTAATGCTGAAGGTACGCCGCAGCCGCTGCTGATCCTCGGGATGGGCAAGCTCGGCGGCGGCGAGCTGAATTTCTCCTCCGACATCGATCTGATTTTCGCCTGGCCGGAGCATGGCGCCACGCGCGGCGGCCGTCGCGAGCTGGACAACGCCCAGTTTTTTACCCGCCTCGGGCAGCGCCTGATTAAGGTGCTGGATCAGCCCACCCAGGATGGCTTTGTCTACCGCGTTGATATGCGCCTGCGCCCGTTTGGCGACAGCGGCCCGCTGGTGCTGAGCTTTGCCGCGCTGGAGGATTATTACCAGGAGCAGGGGCGCGACTGGGAGCGCTACGCGATGGTGAAAGCGCGAATCATGGGCGATAACGATGGCGTTTACGCCAGCGAGCTGCGCGCCATGCTGCGGCCGTTTGTCTTCCGCCGCTATATTGATTTCAGCGTGATTCAGTCTCTGCGTAACATGAAGGGAATGATCGCCCGTGAGGTGCGCCGTCGGGGACTGAAGGACAATATCAAGCTCGGCGCGGGCGGCATCCGCGAAGTGGAGTTTATCGTCCAGGTCTTCCAGCTGATTCGCGGCGGACGCGAACCGATGCTGCAACAGCGGGCTTTGCTGCCGACGCTGGCCGCCATCGAAGAGCTGCACCTGCTGCCGGAAGGGGATGCGCAGAGGCTGCGCGAAGCCTATCTGTTTTTGCGTCGACTGGAAAACCTGCTGCAAAGCATCAACGACGAGCAGACGCAAACCCTGCCGCAGGATGAACTTAATCGCGCCCGGCTGGCCTGGGGGATGGGGGCTGCCGACTGGGATACGCTCAGCGCGCGGCTGGCGGAGCAGATGGCTAACGTGCGGCGCGTGTTTAATGAATTGATCGGCGACGATGAAACCCAGTCGCCGGATGAACAGCTTGAAGAGTACTGGCGCGAACTGTGGCAGGACGCGCTGCAGGAGGATGATACCAGCCCGGCGCTGGCGCATCTCGCCGACAGCGATCGCCGCAGCGTGCTGGCGCTGATCGCCGATTTTCGTAAAGAGCTGGACCGGCGCACGATTGGCCCGCGCGGCCGTCAGGTGCTCGACCAGCTCATGCCGCATCTGCTCAGCGAAATCTGCTCGCGCGCGGATGCCCCGGTGCCGCTGGCGCGCATTACGCCGCTGCTCACCGGGATTGTCACCCGCACAACCTATCTGGAGCTGCTGAGCGAATTCCCCGGCGCGTTAAAGCACCTGATTAGCCTGTGCGCGGCATCGCCGATGGTCGCCAGCCAGCTGGCTCGCCATCCGCTGCTGCTGGACGAGCTGCTGGACCCGAATACGCTTTATCAACCGACGGCCACCGATGCCTATCGCGACGAGCTTCGGCAGTATCTGCTGCGCGTACCGGAAGATGATGAAGAGCAGCAGCTGGAGGCGCTGCGCCAGTTTAAGCAGGCGCAGCTGCTGCATATCGCCGCGGCCGATATCGCCGGCACCCTGCCGGTGATGAAAGTGAGCGATCACTTAACCTGGCTGGCGGAGGCGATGATTGACGCGGTGGTCCAGCAGGCCTGGCTGCAGATGGTGGCCCGCTACGGGCAGCCGATGCACCTGCACGATCGCCAGGGGCGTGGTTTTGCGGTGGTTGGCTACGGTAAGCTGGGGGGCTGGGAGCTGGGCTACAGTTCCGATCTCGATCTGGTGTTCCTCCACGATTGTCCGATGGAGGTGATGACCGACGGCGAGCGCGAAATCGACGGTCGTCAGTTTTATCTGCGGCTGGCGCAGCGCATCATGCATCTTTTCAGCACTCGCACCTCGTCGGGCATTCTGTACGAAGTGGACGCTCGCTTACGTCCTTCTGGCGCGGCGGGCATGCTGGTGACCACCGCCGATGCCTTTGCTGATTATCAACAAAATGAGGCATGGACCTGGGAGCATCAGGCGCTGGTTCGCGCCCGCGTCGTGTATGGCGATCCTGAGCTACAGGCGCGCTTTGACGCCATTCGTCGGGATATTCTTACAACCCCGCGAGAAGGCGAAAAACTGCAGACCGAAGTGCGGGAAATGCGCGAAAAAATGCGCGCTCACCTGGGGAATAAGCATCACGATCGCTTTGATATTAAAGCCGATGCCGGGGGTATCACGGATATTGAATTTATTACCCAGTATCTGGTCCTACGCTATGCCAGTGATAAACCGAAGCTCACGCGCTGGTCCGATAACGTCCGTATTCTGGAACTGCTGGCGCAGAACGACATTATGGACGAGGCAGAGGCGAGGGCGTTAACTCACGCTTACACCACGCTGCGCGATGCGCTCCATCACCTGGCGCTGCAGGAGCAGCCGGGGAACGTGGCGCCAGAAGCGTTTAGCCAGGAGCGTGAACAGGTCAGCGCCAGCTGGCAGAAGTGGTTGATGGCTTAACTAAAAAACCGGGTGTGCTATTATCGCGCGCAAAGTTTGCGTCTCGCAGGAGAGAGGAATGAAAGTAACGCTGCCAGAGTTTGAACGTGCAGGAGTGTTGGTGGTTGGCGATGTGATGCTGGACCGCTACTGGTATGGTCCCACCAGCCGTATTTCGCCGGAAGCGCCGGTGCCGGTGGTGAAGGTGGAAAATATCGAAGAACGTCCTGGCGGCGCGGCAAACGTGGCGATGAACATTGCGTCGCTCGGCGCGACCTCTCGTCTGGTTGGCCTGACCGGGATTGACGATGCCGCCCGCGCGTTAAGCAAGGCGCTGGCCGACGTCAACGTGAAGTGCGACTTTGTGTCCGTCCCGACCCATCCGACGATTACCAAACTACGCGTGCTGTCGCGCAACCAGCAGTTGATTCGTCTCGATTTTGAAGAGGGTTTCTCCGGCGTCGATCCGCAGCCGATGCACGAGCGTATTCAGCAGGCGCTGAGCTCCATTGGCGCGCTGGTGCTGTCTGATTACGCCAAAGGCGCGCTGACCAGCGTCCAGACCATGATTAAGCTGGCTCGCGACGCGGGCGTTCCGGTGCTTATCGACCCGAAGGGCACGGATTTTGAACGCTATCGCGGCGCCACCCTGCTGACGCCTAACCTCTCAGAGTTTGAGGCGGTCGCGGGTAAATGTAAGGATGAAGAAGAGATCGTTGAGCGCGGGATGAAAATCATCGCCGATTTTGACCTCTCGGCGCTGCTGGTGACCCGTTCCGAGCAGGGGATGACGCTGCTGCAGCCGGGGCGACCGCCGCTGCATATGCCCACGCAGGCCCAGGAAGTCTATGATGTTACCGGTGCGGGCGACACGGTCATCGGCGTGCTGGCGGCGACGCTGGCCTCCGGCAACACTCTGGAAGAGGCCTGCTACTTTGCCAACGCGGCGGCGGGCGTCGTGGTCGGTAAACTCGGTACTTCTACCGTTTCGCCTATCGAACTGGAGAACGCCGTGCGTGGGCGCTCCGAGACCGGTTTTGGCGTGATGAGCGAAGAAGAGCTGAAGCTGGCGGTTGCCGCGGCGCGCAAGCGCGGCGAGAAAGTGGTGATGACCAACGGCGTGTTCGACATTTTACACGCGGGCCACGTTTCCTACCTGGCTAACGCGCGCAAGCTGGGCGATCGGCTGATCGTTGCGGTGAACAGCGACGCGTCAACCCGGCGTCTGAAAGGCGATTCTCGCCCGGTCAACCCGCTGGATCAGCGGATGATCGTGCTGGGCGCGCTGGAAGCCGTCGATTGGGTGGTCTCTTTTGAAGAGGATACCCCGCAGCGGCTGATTGCCGGAATTCTGCCGGATCTGCTGGTAAAAGGCGGCGACTATAAGCCGGAACAGATCGCCGGTAGCGAAGAAGTCTGGGCAAACGGCGGCGAGGTGCTGGTGCTCAACTTTGAAGATGGCTGCTCGACGACCAACATCATCAAAAAGATCCAGAAAGATAACAAACAGTAATGTTTTCTCTTCGCACTGTAGCGGCGGTATGTCCGGAATTATCGCGCTAACCGAGGCGTAACCAGCGATAACGCTGCAAAACCGGACAAAAGAGGCCCGCGATTGCCCAATCGCGGGCCTCTTTTTATTTAATGACGGCATAAATGATTTGGCTCAACAAATCGCCACTTCAGGCGCATTTTTCGTACAAAAAAAGTTAAGGTAAGGATAAATACTGAAGTCAGTAAAAAGCATATGACCAATCAGAACACCAACGGCTGAAGGAGTATGCGTATGAAGAAAAACGATATGTATTTAATGAAGAATTTTGATTTTCTGGCCCAGAGCTTCGCCAGAATGAACGCACAAGGTCAGCCCGTCGATCTTCAGGCCATTGTTGGTAATATGGATGAAGCGCATCGCGAATGGTTTTGTCAACGCTACGAACTTTACTGCCGCCAGGCGAATAAAACCATGACGCCAGAAGCGGAGCTGGAGCACTAATCTACTGACCGCACTACAGATACGACAACGGGCCTGACGGCCCGTTGCTTGTTTTACGGCTTCTCTTCGACGTCCGGCGCAGCCGGTGCGCTCGGCGAACGGTTTTCCAGATCGTTAAGACGCTGCTCCAGAAGCGCCAGCTTTTCACGCGTGCGCAATAGCACCTGCGTCTGCACGTCGAACTCTTCGCGGCTTACCAGGTCCAGACGAGTTAACTGCGACTGGAGCACCTGACGGATTTTTTTCTCCACGTCTTCCCCCAGATCGCGGAGCCCCTTCGGCATTGATTCATGAACCTGACGGGCGATTTGTTCAATTTTTTTCGGGTCAATCATGGTGGTTTCCTGCTCTGGTCGGTTATCCGCTCATTGTAGTGCGATCGTCGGCGCCTATAAACCATAAATGTTTGAAGCTTATGCATTGCCGACGATAGTCAATAGCGTTATAGTTGCTTTGCTTATTCTCAGGGCGGGGCGAAATTCCCCACCGGCGGTAAATCAACCATAGCGTTGAAAGCCCGCGAGCGCTTTCTGCAAATGCAGAAAGGTCAGCAGATCCGGTGTAATTCCGGGGCCGACGGTTAGAGTCCGGATGGGAGAGAGTAACGGCTCAGCCGGGTTTGTACCCGCTTGCGTTGACTTTTGCCGCTAAACCGGCGCTCCTAAGACTGCCCTGATTCTGGTAACCATACAATTGATGAGGTTTTTTTTACCATGAATCAGACGCTACTTTCCTCTTTTGGTACCGCTTTTGAACGTGTAGAACGTGCTCTGGATGCACTGCGCGAAGGCCGCGGTGTGATGGTACTTGACGATGAAGACCGTGAAAACGAAGGCGATATGATTTTCGCCGCTGAAACCATGACCGTTGAGCAGATGGCGCTGACCATTCGCCACGGCAGCGGCATTGTCTGCCTGTGCCTGACGGAAGATCGCCGTAAACAGCTCGACCTGCCAATGATGGTTGAGAACAACACCAGCGCCTACGGTACCGGTTTTACCGTGACCATCGAAGCCGCTGAAGGCGTGACCACCGGCGTTTCCGCCGCTGACCGCGTGACCACCGTGCGTGCGGCAATTGCCGATGGCGCTAAGCCGTCCGACCTGAACCGCCCAGGACACGTTTTCCCGCTGCGCGCGCAGCCGGGCGGCGTCCTGACCCGCGGCGGCCATACTGAAGCAACCATCGATCTGGTCACGCTGGCTGGCCTCAAACCGGCGGGCGTACTGTGTGAACTGACCAACGACGACGGCTCTATGGCGCGTGCGCCGCAGTGCATCGAGTTTGCTCAGCAGCACAATATGGAAGTGGTCACGATTGAAGATTTAGTAGCCTACCGTCGCGAACACGAGCGTAAAGCCAGCTGATTGCAGTTGGTTGCTGAATAAAGCCTGCCTTATGGTGGGCTTCATTGTTTTTAGCTTTTGTTTAGCCAATGCCCACCGTTTGCAAAACCACCAGGCTTAATCCCATCACTGACATCCCGCACAGCACGCCATAGCTCGGGTTGCTTTGTGGATCGAGCTCTTTCGCCAGCGGCATAAGCTCATCAACCGACAGCGCAATCATGATACCGGCAACCGCGGCCATAACGGCGCCCATCATCACCGGGGATATCGCGCTGCCCAGCACCAGCCAGGCCAGCACGCCGCCGAAGATTTCCGCCATGCCGGAAAGACCCGCCCAGAACACCGCTTTACTTCTGGAGCCCGTGGCGGCATATACCGGTCCGGCTACCGCCAGTCCTTCCGGGATGTTGTGTAGCGCAACGGCTAACGCGACCCCCATGCCCAGCTCGAGATTATTGCTGGCCGTCACGAAGGTCGCAATGCCCTCGGGGAAGTTATGCAGGCTGATGCCTAAGGTCAGTAAAATCGCCGTACGGCGCAGGTTACGCGGGCGGGAAATGCCGGGAGACATCAGATCCTGCGGGTGGGCGTGAGGCAGCATGCGGTCAAGCGCAAAGTAGCCCAGAAGGCCGATAATAAACATGCCGTAGCCGAGCATGGGGGACATGCCTTCGGTAGCCAGCGCGGCGGGCAGCATCTCCATCAACGAAATCAACAGCATGATCCCGGCGGCGAATCCCAGTGAGAACCCCAGTAAGCGATTCGAGGGTTTCTGCCCGATAACGCCGAAAATGGCGCCAATAAAGGTAGCGCTCCCTGCCAGCAGGGTCAAAATGACGGGTGAGGACAACATTCACCTCCTTATGAAAATGATTCTTATTAAGAGTATCGTGATCCATTGACGATCGCGAGCGCGCGGATTCACTCTTTACCGCCGCTTACATTCAAATTTTCTGACGATCATCATCATGCTTATCTGAGTTTATCCTCCATAGAAAGAGCGTAATGTAAATACATCAACTTTCTTAATAAAGGATATCACTATGTCCCGTACCCGCATGCCCGCGCTGTTTTTAGGTCACGGTAGCCCGATGAACGTGCTGGAAGATAACATCTATACTCGCGCCTGGCGGCATCTGGGCGAGACGCTGGCGCGGCCTAAAGCCATTGTGGTGATCTCCGCGCACTGGTTCACTCGCGGTACAGGAGTGACCGCGATGGAGGCGCCGAAAACGATTCATGATTTTGGCGGTTTTCCCCAGGCGCTCTACGATACGCATTATCCGGCGCCGGGTTCGCCTGAGCTGGCCCAGCGTCTGGTCGAGCTGCTGGCGCCGGTGCCGGTGACGCTGGATAAAGAAGCCTGGGGCTTTGACCATGGTTCCTGGGGCGTGTTGATTAAAATGTATCCCGATGCCGATATTCCGATGGTACAGCTGAGTATTGATAGTACGAAGCCCGCGGCATGGCATTTCGAAATGGGGCGTAAGCTGGCTCAGCTACGCGATGAGGGCATTATGCTGGTGGCAAGCGGCAACGTGGTGCATAACCTGCGTACCGCACGCTGGCACGGCGAAAATACACCTTATCCCTGGGCGGCGTCGTTTAATGACTACGTGAAGGCGAACCTGGACTGGAAAGGTCCCGTAGCGGAACATCCGCTGGTGAATTACCTGGCGCATGAAGGCGGATCGTTATCGAACCCGACGGCCGATCACTTTCTGCCGCTGTTGTACGTGCTGGGCGCCTGGGACGGTGAAGAGCCGATTACGATCCCGGTTGAAGGAATGGAAATGGGCTCCCTGAGCATGCTGTCGGTGGTCATTGGCGCCTGAAAATAGATAAACCCCGGCAGTAAACAATGCCGCCGGGGTTTGCTGTTACTCGACGAAAATGTGCGGATAAAAGCGCGACAGATCCTGAGTGATCAGCGCCCGGTCTTCGCGAATGCCAATTCCCGCCGGCTGGTCGTTAATCAGCCAACTGCCGATGAGCGTGTAGCTGTCGCCAAACTTCGGCAACGGATAGAACGCCTGCACGATGGTGCCCTCTTCACCGTACGGCCCTTCTACCGCCTCCAGCACTTTGCCATTCTCCACGATAGAGACGTTAGCGCCTTCGCGGGAGAAGATCGGTTTGATAACGTACTTCTCCAGCTCCGGATGCGCATCTTCGCTGAAATAAGCGGCCAGCAGGTTCGGATGGTTGGGGAACATCTCCCACAGCAGCGGCAGCAGCGCTTTGTTGGAGATAATGCTCTTCCACGCCGGCTCCAGCCAGCGCACGCCTGCATCTTCCAGCTTGGTGGAGAACACCTCGCGCAGCATGTACTCCCATGGATAGAGCTTGAACAGATTACCAATCACCTGATCCTGCAGGTCGGTAAACTGGCCTTTTTCGCCGAGACCAATATCTTCGATGTAGAGGAACTCGGTCGCCACGCCCGCTTCTGCGGCGCAGTCCTGTAAATATTGCACGGTACCGCGGTCTTCAACGGTATCGCGACAGCAGGCCATATGCAGCAGCTGGAAGCCGAACTGCTCGCGCAGCTCGCCAAAGCGATCGATCAGCTTCTCCTGCAGGCTGTTGAACTGATCGCTGCCTGCCGGCAGCTGACCGGCGTTCAGCTGATCTTCCATCCAGATCCACTGGAAGAATGCCGCTTCATAGAGAGACGTCGGCGTATCGGCGTTGTTCTCCAGCAGCTTCGGCTCACCCACGCCGTCCCACGCGAGATCGAGACGCGAATACAGCGAGGGCTGATGGGTTTTCCACGACTGGCGTACGAAGCCCCAGGTGTGTTTGGGGATGCGAAATTTGGCCATTAACTCATCGCTGGCGATGACTTTTTCCACCGCCTGCAGACACATCTGATGCAGCTCAGCGGTGACCTCTTCAAGCTTTTCAACCTGCGCCAGCGTCAGTTTGTAATAGGCTTCTTCGCTCCAGTATGGCTCGCCGTACATGGTGTGAAAGTTAAAGCCATATTCTGTCGCCTTTTCGCGCCAGTCCGGGCGCTCGGTAATGCTGATTCTTTCCATGTCGCTTAGCCGCCCATCGAGCGTGAAGAAGAGGAGCTTGCTGAGCTACGCTGCATGGTTGATTGCTTAGCGACCGAGTCGCCAAACCCGCCGCGCGTCACGGTGCTGGTGGTGGCTGGTTTTGGCGCCATCGCAGTTTTCGGCACGGTCATGGTACGGCCCGGCTGCGCTGCTCCGTAGCTCTTACCGCCCGCGTCGGTGTATTTACCATAGGCCGGGCTGGCCGGGTTTTTTGAGCTGAACAGCGGCTGCTGAGCGCCCATTCCGCCGCCCATCATCCGGCCCATCATGTAGCCCGCCATCAGCGGCATCCAGAAGCTGCCGCTGCTTTGCGCCTGGGCCTGGTTTTCCGGAGCCATGCCTGCCTGAGCCGGCGCCTGCTGGCACTGACCTTCACCGAATTCGGCGACGCAATCTTCACGGGAGGCGTATTTCGGCGCGGTGCGCTCCGCTTCTTTGAGCGCGTTGTTGTAAGCGGTGGTGCACTCTGCGGATTTGCTCGGGTTAGCGGCAGAGCAGTCATCGGCGTTTTGATACAGAGAAACCGTTTCATCGCTTTGTTCACAGCCGGCGAGCATAAATACCGCCGTCACGGCGAGCGCAACGGGAGTTAAATGACGAGCGCTCCAGCTTTTGCGGAAGGAGGCGTGTTTAATATTTTTTGTCCGTTTCATGTTTGTCTTCCTGGACCCAGTGGTATGCGTTTTGTTAACGCTCAGGATAGAGGATGAGTGGTGGAAAATGAAGCGAATAGGGGCGGAAAGCGGGGGATCTTTACGTTGCCTTACGTTTAACGCTTCGCTTACCTGCGGGGTAAGCGAAGCGTGGAGTGCGCAAGCTTAATTACTGGCGGAACGGATTGCTGCCGCTGGTGCTGCGTGCGGACGCCGGTTTTGCCGCGACGGTGTTGCTGTAGCCGTCAGCGCTGGCATCCTGCTGCGGATTTTCCGGCGCCACGCTGTCCGGCGAGGTCGGAATCGCTTTACCCAGCGTGTTGTTCAGCGCAACCAGGTCCTGCTCGTTCAGCGTACCGAGCGCGGACTTGATGTTCAGCTCGTTAATCAGGTAGTTATAACGCGCGTTGGACAGCTGCTGTTTTGCGTTATACAGCGTGGTGGTCGCGTCCAGGACATCGACGATGGTACGCGTACCCACTGAATAACCGGCTTCCATGGCATCCAGTGAACTTTGGGCAGACACCACGGCCTGTTTGTAGGCATTGATGCTGCTGATGGACGCGTTCACGTTGTTAAAAGAGGAACGAACGGTCTGCACCACGCTACGATGCGCGCTTTCCAGCTGCTCGCTGGCGCCGACAAAGTTGTACTGCGCCTGTTTAACCTGGGAGTTCACCATCCCGCCCTGATACAGCGGCAGGGAGAAGTTCAGGCCGATTTGGTTCTGCCCGATATCTCTGTCCTGCGTGGTGTTTTTAGAACCACTGTAGCTGTTATTAGATACGCTACTGGACGCGTTTAAATTCAGGGTCGGCAGATGCCCATCCTGCGCCTGGCGAATTTGCTCGCGCGCCAGGTCCTGGCTGAGTCGGGCCTGCAGCAGCGACAGGTTGCGGTTTTCCGCTTCTTTCAACAGCGCGTTCACCGCCGATGGTTTAGTGGTTTTAAAACCATCAACGTTCAGCGAGGCCAGCTCCGGATAGTAGTTGCCGGTCACCTGACGCAGCCCTTCTACGGCGTTATCGAGGTCGTTGCGCGCGGTGACTTCATTCGCCAGCACGGCATCGTACTGCGAACGGGCGTTCTGTACGTCAGTAATCGCCACCAGGCCAACGTTAAAGCGCTGGGTGGTCTGATCTAACTGGCGGTAAATAGCCTGTTTCTGCGCTTCGGTATAGGAGAGCGTATCGATCGCGGCCAGCACTTTAAAATAGGCCGTCGCGGTGTTCAGAATCAGCGTTTGCTGATCCGTCTGATAGGTGACGTCCTGAATGCCGGCGTTCTTTTCCTGCAGCGTCAGCGCACGCCATTTCGACATATCAAACAGAACCTGCGTGAGCTGCAGCGATCCGCTGGTGACGTCGGAATTCTGGTCTTTAGCATCACGGAAGCCGCTGGTATAGGTATAATCTGCACCCAGACCGAGCTGTGGCAATAACGGGCTACGCGCTTCGTTGATCTTCTCGAATGCGGCATCACGATCGGCTGCTGATTTACGCAGATCAGGGTTGCTGACACGCGCCTGCTGATAAACCTGCAGCAGGTTTTCAGCCTGGCTCATGGCGCTGAAGCCAGTCAGGCCCAGGCCGATAAGGATGGGAAAGAGTTTCTTCATTTGCATTCCTTGTTGTGAAGCATTTAGCGCTACTCAAATTCTAAAAATAATCACTGATTGTATAGAGTCTGTTACCGTAAAAAGTTGGCGTTATGTGCCATGGGGCGGTAATTTGCACCAATCTAGCATACGAGCCGTAAAACGGTAGCCACACCGCCTATAAATTCATAACTTCATGTTCTACAGGATATCGAAATGAGCGACGTCAATCAGCAGGGGATTACCTTCTCTAAAAACGATGTAGAAATTATTGCACGCGAAACGCTTTATCGCGGTTTTTTTTCGCTCGATTTATATCGTTTTCGCCATCGCCTGTTTAACGGCGGGATGAGCGGCGAAGTGACCCGCGAAATTTTTGAGCGCGGCCACGCCGCAGTCTTGCTACCCTTTGACCCGGTACGCGATGAAGTTGTGCTCGTCGAGCAGATCCGTATTGCGGCGTATGATACCAGCGCGAGCCCGTGGCTGCTCGAAATGGTCGCCGGTATGATAGAAGAAGGCGAATCTCCTGAAGATGTCGCCCGTCGTGAAGCGGTGGAAGAGGCCGGGCTTATTGTTGGCCGGGTTAAACCGGTCCTGAGCTACCTGGCCAGCCCCGGCGGCACCAGCGAAAGGCTGTCTATTATGGTGGGTGAAGTCGATGCAACGACGGCAAAAGGAATTCATGGACTGGCCGACGAAAACGAGGATATTCGCGTTCATGTGGTGAGCCGGGAACAGGCTTACAGATGGGTGGAAGAGGGGAAAATCGACAACGCAGCCTCTGTCATCGCGCTGCAATGGCTGCAACTGCATTATCACAATTTACGAAACGAGTGGACAAAATGAAGCGTTATACGCCTGACTTTCCTGAAATGATGCGCCTGTGTGAAACCAACTTTGCCCAGCTGCGCCGCCTGTTGCCGCGAACGGATGCAGCGGGAGAAAAGGTGAGTTACCAGGTGGGCAACGCGCAATACCGATTAACCATCGTCGAATCGACCCGCTACACTACGTTAGTGGCGATTGAACAGACGGCGCCGTCGGTGAGCTACTGGAGTCTGCCGTCAATGACGGTACGGCTCTATCACGATGCAATGGTCGCTGAAGTGTGTTCAAGTCAGCAGATCTTTCGCTTTAAAGCGCGGTATGATTATCCTAATAAAAAGTTGCATCAACGCGACGAAAAGCATCAAATTAATCAGTTTCTGGCCGATTGGCTGCGATACTGTTTTGCACATGGAGCGATGGCGATTCCGGTTTGTTAGCGTCGTGAAACCTAAGGACACCATTTGGAAAGCCTGTTAAACCTACCTTTGGCTGGTGAGGCCAGAGTCAGGATATTACAAATTACCGATACTCACCTGTTTGCTGAAAAACATGAAACGCTGTTAGGTATCAATACCTGGGAAAGCTATCAGGCCGTACTGGATGCGATCCACGCCTCACAGCGAGAGTGCGACCTGATCGTTGCTACAGGCGATTTGGCGCAAGATCACTCTGCCGCGGCCTACCAGCATTTTGCTGAAGGCATCGCGAGTTTTACTGCACCCTGCGTCTGGCTACCGGGTAATCATGATTTTCAACCGGCAATGTACAGCACGCTGCAGGAATCCGGCATCTCTCCCGCTAAACGCGTATTGCTGGGCGACCACTGGCAAGTATTGCTGATGGATAGCCAGGTGTTCGGCGTGCCGCACGGCGAGCTGAGCGATTTCCAGCTGGAATGGCTTGAGCAGAAGCTGACCGAAGTTCCGCAGCGCTATACGCTGCTGCTGTTGCACCATCATCCCATGCCGTCAGGCTGTAGCTGGCTGGATCAGCATAGCCTGCGCAATGCCGGGGCGCTTGATTGCGCGCTGGCCGCTTTTCCTCGCGTTAAGCATCTGCTCTGCGGCCATATTCACCAGGAGCTGGACCTTGACTGGAACGGACGGCGCATGATGGCCACGCCATCCACCTGCGTGCAGTTTAAGCCGCACTGCGCGAACTTCACGCTCGATACCGTCTCCCCAGGCTGGCGCTGGCTGGAACTGCATCCTGACGGCACATTGACCACTGAAGTTTGCCGCCTCGAAGGCGTGAAATTTCACCCGGATATCGCTTCAGAAGGATACTGATGTCTACGCTTCTCTATCTGCATGGTTTTAACAGCTCGCCTCGGTCGGCAAAAGCGACTGCGCTGAAAGCGTGGCTGGCGCAGACCTATCCTGACATCTCGATGGTGATACCGGAGCTCCCGGTTTATCCCGCGCAGGCGGCTGAGCATCTGGAGTCTATCGTGCTGGAGCATGGCGGTGAACCGCTGGGCGTTGTCGGGTCGTCGCTGGGGGGATATTACGCGACCTGGCTATCGCAGTGCTTTATGCTGCCCGCCGTGGTAGTGAACCCCGCGGTGCGCCCGTTTGAGCTGTTGAACAATTTCCTTGGCCCCAATGAGAATCCATACACGGGGCAGCAATATGTGCTAGAGTCTCGCCATATTTACGATCTCAAGGTCATGCAAATTGACCCGCTGGAAGCGCCGGATTTAATCTGGTTATTGCAGCAAACGGGTGATGAAGTGCTTGATTACCGCCAGGCCGTGGATTATTTCGCCTCCTGCCGACAAACGGTAGAGGAGGGCGGTAATCACGCATTTGTTGGCTTTGAAGATCATTTCACTCAGATTATCGATTTTCTGGGCCTGCGCTGAGCGGTTCGGAACGACCTACGAATACACACCATGACGCAATCTTCATATAACGCTGATGCCATTGAGGTACTCACCGGGCTAGAGCCGGTTCGCCGCCGTCCGGGAATGTACACTGATACCACACGTCCAAACCATCTTGGTCAGGAAGTTATTGATAACAGCGTGGATGAGGCCCTGGCCGGTCACGCGAAACGCGTGGAGGTGATTCTCCACGCCGATCAGTCGCTGGAAGTCATCGACGATGGACGCGGAATGCCGGTGGATATCCACCCTGAAGAGGGGGTTCCGGCAGTTGAACTGATTCTTTGCCGCCTGCACGCCGGGGGGAAGTTCTCCAATAAGAACTACCAGTTCTCCGGCGGCCTGCACGGCGTAGGGATTTCGGTGGTCAACGCCTTATCGAAACGCGTTGAGGTGAACGTGCGCCGCGACGGCCAGGTCTACAGCATCGCGTTTGAAAACGGCGATAAAGTAGAAGATCTGCACGTGACCGGTACCTGCGGTAAGCGCAATACCGGTACCAGCGTGCACTTCTGGCCGGACGAAAGCTTTTTCGATAGCCCGCGTTTTTCCGTCTCGCGCCTTTCTCATTTATTAAAGGCCAAGGCCGTTCTCTGCCCGGGCGTAGAGATTGTTTTCCGCGATCTGGTTAACGACAGCGAACAGCGCTGGTGCTACGCCGATGGTCTGACCGACTATCTTAGCGAAGCGGTTAACGGCCTGCCGCTGCTGCCGGAAAAACCGTTCGTCGGCACCTTCTCCGGCGATACCGAAGCGGTCGACTGGGCGCTGCTGTGGCTGCCGGAAGGCGGTGAACTGCTGACCGAAAGCTACGTCAACCTGATCCCGACGATGCAGGGCGGTACCCACGTTAACGGCCTGCGCCAGGGGCTGCTGGACGCCATGCGCGAGTTCTGCGAATACCGCAATATTCTGCCGCGCGGCGTGAAGCTGTCGGCGGAAGATATCTGGGAGCGCTGCGCCTACGTCCTGTCCGTGAAGATGCAGGACCCGCAGTTTGCCGGGCAAACGAAAGAGCGCCTCTCTTCACGTCAGTGCGCCGCGTTTGTTTCCGGGGTGGTCAAAGATGCCTTCAGCCTGTGGCTGAACCAGAACGTTCAGTCGGCAGAGCTGCTGGCGGAAATGGCGATCTCCAGCGCCCAGCGTCGCCTGCGCGCGGCGAAGAAAGTGGTGCGTAAAAAGCTGACCAGCGGTCCGGCGCTGCCCGGTAAGCTGGCGGACTGTACCGCCCAGGATTTGAACCGAACCGAACTGTTCCTTGTGGAAGGGGATTCGGCGGGCGGATCGGCCAAGCAGGCGCGCGATCGCGAGTATCAGGCGATCATGCCGCTGAAAGGTAAAATCCTGAACACCTGGGAAGTCTCTTCCGATGAGGTGCTGGCTTCCCAGGAAGTGCATGATATTTCCGTCGCCATCGGTATCGATCCGGATAGCGACGACCTGAGCCAGCTGCGCTACGGCAAGATTTGTATTCTGGCGGATGCCGACTCCGATGGCCTGCACATCGCGACGCTGCTTTGCGCGCTGTTCGTCAGGCACTTCCGCACGCTGGTTAAACAAGGTCACGTCTACGTGGCGCTGCCGCCCCTGTACCGTATCGACCTCGGCAAAGACGTGTATTACGCGCTTACAGAAGAAGAGAAAACTGGCGTGCTGGAGCAGCTTAAGCGCAAGAAAGGCAAGCCGAACGTGCAGCGCTTCAAAGGGCTGGGCGAGATGAACCCGATGCAGCTGCGCGAGACCACGCTGGATCCGAATACCCGCCGTCTGGTACAGCTGATTATCAACGATGAAGACGAGCAGCAGACGACCGCCATGATGGATATGCTGTTAGCGAAGAAGCGTTCTGAAGATCGGCGTAACTGGCTGCAGGAGAAGGGCGATCTGGCGGAGCTGGACGGATAATAAAAAATCGGCCGGGAAACCGGCCGATCTCTTTTGCTTGCTTAAATACCCGCTTCAAGAATACGAATATTCATTTCCAGTACGTCGCCTTTCACGGCTTCGCCGTAGGCTTTCATGTGCGGCGTCTGCAGGTGCGCTTCAAGATGCGCGACGCTTTCCCACTGCTCGACCATCACGATGGAATCTGGTGAAGTAGTCTGAAAACTGACGCCAGCGGCGTGATCCACCAGCGGCGCATAGCCGTGGCAGCCTTCTTCCTGGAGAACGGTCGGGGTAATTTTTGCGAACTGATCCAGCACCGCCTGACGATGGTGTTGGCCCGGACGAGTGCGAATTTCAGCGATCACTGTCAACATGGTTAACTCAACTCCTTCTGTATATTCTCATCATACTTCAAGCCGCCGCTAAAATGAGCCGCGCTTGTCGTCTTTTCATAACTCACTACAGTTAACCAAAAATTTCCGCCAGATGCTTGCGATATTCTGCCGTATAACGCGGAACATCGGGCATTTTGATCACATCGTTGGCGATGAAGGTGGGCAGGGCGCTCATCCCAAGGAACTGGTTGGCCTTATGAAATGGCAGGTACACCCCGTCGACGCCAACGCCGTGGAAGAACTGATCTTTCTCGGTGAACGCTTCCATCGGCGCGTTCCAGGTCAGGGACAGCATATATTTTTTCCCCTGAATCAGGCCGCCGGAACCATATTTCTTACTGGCGTCGGAGCGGGTGCGGCCATCGCTGGCATACAGCGCGCCGTGACCTTCGGTAAAGACATCATCAATGTACTTTTTCACCGTCCACGGTGCGCCCATCCACCAGCCCGGCATCTGCCAGATAACCACATCTGCCCAGAGAAAATTCTGCACTTCTTCTTTTATGTCGTAGTCGCTCTCGGCGCGGACGACCTTAACATCATGCCCGGCGTCGCGCAGATAGCCATCCGCGACCTCGGTCAGGGTGTCGTTCAGCTGGCCGTTAGAGTGGGCGAATTTTTTCGCACCGTTAATAATCAGGATGTTGCTCATTTTTTATCCTCAACTTTTCAATTTTGAGGCTAATTTTACCCCGCAGGGCAGAGCGGTAAAATGAGCAAAATGTGCAAAGTCTTTTGCTTTTTTAGCAATAATGTCGCTACCAGCGAATGCGCGCCTCGAATCCGCCGCCCCGGGCGTTGTCGAAACTGGCCGTCATCCCGTGCAGCGCGGCGATGCGTTTGACGATGGAGAGCCCAAGGCCGCTGCCGGGCTGTTCCTGGCCGGGAGGGCGATAAAAGCGCTCGCCGATGCGCGTCAGGGCCTCGGCGCTGATGCCCGGGCCGTTGTCGCGTACGCGAAATTCACCCGCATCAAGGATGATGTCGACCTGGCGTCCGGCGGCGCTATAGCGCACGGCGTTATCCAGAAGATTGCGCACCAGCAGGCTCAGCAGCAGCGGCTGGCCGGTGCGCGTGATGTTTTTCGCGTTCAGGTGCAGGCGTAGCTCAACGCCGGCCTGCTGGGCGGGGTGGTACATCTCCATGACCGCCGACTGCAGCAGTTCATCAAGGGCGATAGTCTGGAGATCGTCCAGCTGCGCCAGCGAATCCAGACGCGACAGGGTGAGCAGCTGGTCGACCAGGCGAGTGGCGCGATCGATCCCCTGATGAAGCTGCGCCAGCGCTTTATCCAGCCCTTGCGGATCGTCCGTTGAGAGCTGGGCCACTTCGGTCTGCACCTTCAGCGCCGCCAGCGGGCTGCGCAGCTCGTGGGCGGCATCGGACGTGAAGCGACGCTCGCGGATCATGGTGTCATGCGTCCGGGTAAAGAGCTGATTTAGCGCGTCGACCAGCGGGCGAACTTCGCTGGGTACGTTCTCGCTATTTAGCGTTTCGGCGGAGTCCGGCGCCCGGGCGCGCAGCGTGGTGGCCAGCTTTTTCAGCGGCGCCAGCTCCCGGCTCAACAGCACGATGAGCAGCAAAAACATCAGCGGCAGCGCAACCAGCCAGGGCGTAAGCTGGGAGGTGACGATATCCAGCGCCATCTCGCGGCGGTAATCCCACTCCTGACCGACGGCGATACAGTGGCGGCCGTCGCGGGTGGTAAGCCACAGGAAGCGCCACTCGTCATCGTCGCCGCGCAGGTAGCCATCGCTGAACCCCTCCCGATGGTTACCCCACTGGATATCCTGGCCATTTTCGCCATCGTTAAGCACCATTTTGCCATCGGCGGTAAAGATAGCGAAAGCCAGCGCATCGTCATCGAGATGGCCATGTTTGACCTTTTTCTGCTCCCGTACCTGCGGAGCGAGGGTATGGAGTTCGTCAACATTCATCGCGCTCAGGCGGCGGGCGAACAGCAGCTGCTGGGTATCGAACAGCTTATCCAGTTTGTCGGCGGTTTGTTGCCAGGCCACAAGGCTGGCAATGCCCCAGGCGGCGCTGGTCAGCAGCAGAAAAAGCAGCGTCAGGCGGACGCGCAGGCTCAGTCTACCCAGTCGTTTCATGCATCCCCCAGGGTATAGCCGATGCCGTGCACGGTGCGAATGAAGCCGCTGCCGAGCTTACGGCGCAGATGATGGACGTGCACTTCTACCGCGTTACTGGAGACATCGTCATCCCAGCTATAGAGCTTTTCCTCAATCAGCTTACGCGGCAGCACGCGTCCGGCGTTGCGCATCAGGAGTTCCAGCAGAGCAAACTCCTTTGGCTTGAGCGGCAGACTGTCGCCGTTTAGCGTGGTCGTGAGTCGGCCTGGATCGAGAACAACATTGCCGTGCCGCAGCTCGCTGCTGCTGTGGCCGTGGGCGCGACGCATCAGCGCTTCCAGACGCGCGGCGACTTCAACCAGTGCGAAAGGTTTGCAGAGGTAGTCATCGGCGCCGAGACGTAACCCTTCAACGCGCTGGCTGAGCGCGTCGCGGGCGGTGAGGATCAGTACCGGTTCGTGGCGGCCTTTGTCGCGCCATTCGCGCAGAATATCCAGCCCATCGATGCCGGGCAGGGTCAGGTCCAGAATAATGGCGTCGTAAGGGGCGTGGTACAGCGCGGCTTTGCCCTCTTCGCCGCGGGTAAACCAGTCGACGCTGAAGCCCAGCTTGGTCAGGCCGGTTTTAAGGCCGTCGCCGATCAGTTTGTCGTCTTCCACCAGTAAAATGCGCATTTTCTGCTCCTGTGTCCCTCGGATATTCCCGCAGTAAAGCGCGTTGCGGCGCGCGCTGTACAGGAATAAAATTTATTTTTTCCGCTTAAGAAGTCGTTAAGTTTTGCCCGGTGTAATAGTGACGATATAAACACAAAGGGAGAACACATCATGAAGAAAATCGCCGCAATGACCGCTATCATCGCCTTAGTTTCCATGCCGGTACTGGCCGCCGGGCAGGGCGGATTTTCCGGACCCGGCTCGACGCAAACCAGCCAGACGACTACGCAAAACGGCGGGTTCATTGGCCCGAACGGGAGCGTAACGACGGTTGCGAATGCGAAAAGCCTGCGTGACGATACCTGGGTGACCCTGCGCGGTAAAATCGTGGAGCGTATTTCCGACGACCTGTATAAATTCCAGGACAGCTCCGGCACCGTGAACGTCGATATCGATCACAAGCGCTGGAACGGCGTGACCGTGACCCCGCAGGATACGGTAGAGATTCAGGGTGAAGTGGATAAAGACTGGAACTCAGTGGAAATCGACGTAAAGCAGATTCGTAAAATCACGCCATAATTTTCTTATCATCTTAAGCAAGATCGGTCAGGAACCGCACTCCTCGCTCTGTCAGAGTATGTTTCCGGGAGGATGCGATGAACGATACTCAGGTAAGCCCGGCCTTTGCCGGGCGTTTTCAGCAAGTGTGCTTGTACATTGAGCGCCATCTGGACACGCCGCTGTCGCTGGAGACGCTTAGTGCGATAGCCCACAGCTCGCCGTATCATTTTCACCGGCAATTCAGCGCCTATAGCGGGGTACCGCTCTATCGCTATATCCAGTGGCTACGTCTGCGTCGCGCCTGTTGGCGACTGGCGTTTAATCCACAGGAAAAGATTATCAATATTGCCCTTGATGCGGGGTTCCAGAATCCTGAGTCGTTCAGCCGTGCCTTCCGCAGCGCTTTCGCGCAAAGCCCCAGCCAGTTCCGTCAACAGCCGGACTGGCTGGAATGGCATCGACGTGTGCCGAAACATACGCTACAGGAGCAACACCCGATGGATGTTAAAATAATCCAGCTACCTACCACTCAGATCGCGAGGCTGCGGCATCGCGGCAACCCTGATTTAGTCAATGAGACCGCCGCGAAGTTTATCGCCTGGCGCAAGGTGAGCGGTCTGTCCCCGGTCGCCAGCTGCGCAACCTGAGGAATCTCCTGGGACGACCCCGCGGCCACGCCGGCTGACGATTTTCGTTTCGATATTGGCGGTACGGTCAGCCAGCCGGTGCCGGAAAACAGCTTCGGCGTGGTGAATGGCGAGATCCCCGGCGGACGTTGCGCAGTGGTGCGTCATCACGGCTCTCTGGACACGCTCGCGCAGAGCATCTGGTTTCTTTATCGCGACTGGCTGCCCGCATCGGGAGAGTCGCTGCGCGATTTCCCTGTTTTCTTTCGCTACCTCACTTTCGTGCATGAAGTCGGTGAGCATGAGCTGCAGACGGACGTTTATCTTCCGCTGAAATGAAGGATGTCCACTGAATTCCTCAACCAGCCTAACGCCCTGTGACTCAGGGCGTCAGATAGGGTATTATCGCCGGTAGTTTTGCCGTCCGAACGGCCGGTACGCAGATTGAGGATTCACGATTAATGAGCGATATGGCAGAGCGCCTTGCGCTGCATGAATTTACGGAAAACGCCTACCTGAACTACTCCATGTACGTCATCATGGACAGGGCGCTGCCGTTTATTGGCGATGGCCTGAAGCCGGTCCAGCGTCGCATCGTCTATGCGATGTCTGAGCTGGGTCTCAACGCCAGCGCCAAGTTCAAAAAGTCCGCCCGCACCGTCGGCGACGTGCTGGGTAAATACCATCCGCACGGCGATAGCGCCTGC
Organism: Klebsiella sp. Q11; assembly: GCF_964241505.1. NCBI lineage: Bacteria > Pseudomonadati > Pseudomonadota > Gammaproteobacteria > Enterobacterales > Enterobacteriaceae > Klebsiella > Klebsiella sp. Q11. The sequence goes on along the minus strand of NZ_CAXSXW010000009.1, from coordinate 73,694 downwards.
TATGAAGCCATGGTGCTGATGGCGCAACCCTTCTCTTACCGCTATCCGCTGGTTGACGGTCAGGGGAACTGGGGGGCACCGGACGATCCTAAATCCTTCGCCGCGATGCGTTATACCGAATCCCGTTTGTCGAAGTATGCTGAACTGCTGCTGAGCGAACTGGGGCAGGGCACCGTTGACTGGGTACCGAACTTCGACGGCACTTTGCAGGAGCCGAAGATGCTGCCTGCGCGCTTGCCTAATATTCTGCTCAACGGCACTACCGGCATTGCCGTCGGCATGGCGACGGATATTCCGCCGCACAACCTGCGTGAAGTCGCTCAGGCGGCCATTACCCTGATTGAAAAACCGCAGACCTCGCTGGACGATCTGCTGGATATCGTACAGGGGCCGGATTACCCGACCGAAGCGGAAATCATCACCCCCCGCGCCGAGATCCGCAAAATCTACCAGAACGGCCGCGGTTCGGTGCGGATGCGCGCGGTGTGGACGAAAGAAGACGGCGCGGTGGTGATCAGCGCGCTGCCGCATCAGGTTTCCGGCGCCCGCGTGCTCGAGCAGATCGCCGCCCAGATGCGCAACAAAAAGCTGCCGATGGTGGATGACCTGCGCGACGAATCGGATCACGAAAACCCGACTCGCCTGGTGATCGTCCCGCGCTCTAACCGCGTGGATATGGAGCAGGTGATGAACCACCTGTTCGCGACGACCGATCTGGAAAAGAGCTATCGTATCAACCTGAATATGATCGGGCTCGATAACCGTCCGGCGGTAAAAAACCTGCTGGAAATCCTCTCGGAATGGCTGACTTTCCGCCGCGATACCGTGCGCCGTCGTCTCAGCTACCGTCTGGAAAAAGTCCTTAAGCGTCTGCATATCCTGGAAGGTTTGCTGGTGGCGTTTCTGAATATCGATGAAGTTATCGAAATTATCCGTCACGAAGATGAGCCTAAGCCGGCCCTGATGTCGCGCTTTGGCATCAGCGAAACTCAGGCGGAAGCGATTCTGGAATTAAAACTGCGCCATCTCGCCCGGCTGGAAGAGATGAAGATTCGCGGTGAGCAGAACGAGCTGGAAAAAGAGCGCGACCATCTGCAGGCCATTCTGGCTTCTGAACGCAAAATGAATAACCTGCTGAAGAAAGAGCTGCAGGCCGACGCCGACGCCTTTGGCGACGATCGCCGTTCGCCGCTGCGCGAGCGTGAAGAAGCGAAAGCGATGAGCGAGCACGATATGCTGCCGTCCGAGCCGGTCACCATCGTTCTGTCGCAGAGCGGCTGGGTGCGCAGCGCCAAAGGCCACGATATCGACGCGCCGGGGCTGAACTATAAAGCGGGCGACAGTTTTAAAGCCGCAGTGAAAGGGAAGAGCAATCAGCCGGTGGTCTTTATTGACACCACCGGGCGTAGCTACGCGATTGACCCGATCACCCTGCCGTCCGCACGCGGACAGGGCGAGCCGCTCACCGGTAAGCTGACGCTGCCGCCGGGGGCGACGGTAGAACATATGCTGATGGAGGCCGATAACCAAAAACTGCTGCTGGCTTCCGACGCAGGCTACGGGTTTATTTGTACTTTCAACGATCTGGTCGCGCGCAATCGTGCCGGTAAGACGTTGATTAGCCTTCCGGATAACGCGCACGTAATGCCGCCGCTGGTGATTGAGGATGAGTCCGATATGCTGCTGGCCATTACCGCAGCCGGCCGCATGCTGATGTTCCCGGTGAGCGATCTGCCGCAGCTGTCGAAAGGCAAAGGCAACAAGATCATCAGTATTCCGTCGGCGGAAGCGGCTGCGGGCCAGGATGGCCTGGCGCACCTGTTCGTTCTGCCGCCGCAAAGTACGCTGACGATTCACGTCGGCAAACGGAAAATCAAACTACGCCCGGAAGAGCTGCAAAAAGTCACCGGCGAGCGCGGCCGCCGCGGCTCTCTGATGCGCGGATTACAGAAAATTGACCGGGTGGAGATTGATTCACCGCGTCGCGCCTCCGCGGGCGATAGCGAAGAGTAGGAGCATCCTCCCCCGCGGTTCGGCGGGGGAGGTTAATATTTACCGCAAAATCGTTGTTTATTCAGGCATTGCGATGAACAATATCCGCCTGCGTCATTCGAGATGCGCAACGCGCTTTGCAATGATGCCCGATGCCTGCAATCTGCGAAACAGCGAGTATAATTCTAAGCGGTTTGGGTTTTAGAGGTAGCTATGCTATTTATTTTTCGACTAATTATCGTTGTCATCTATTGTATTCTGGTCTGCATCTTCGGCTGTATTTATTGTCTGTTCAGCCCGCGTAACCCTAAGCACGTCGCCACCTTCGGCCACCTGTTTGGCAAACTGTCGCCGGTCTTCGGCCTGAAAGTCGAGCTGCGCAAGCCAGCCGACGCGGAAAGCTACGGCAACGCTATCTATATCGCTAACCACCAGAATAACTATGATATGGTGACGGCATCAAATATCGTGCAGCCGCCGACCGTGACCGTGGGTAAAAAGAGCCTGGCGTGGATCCCCTTTTTCGGCCAGCTCTACTGGCTGACGGGGAACCTGCTGATCGATCGCAATAACCGGGCAAAGGCGCATGGCACTATTGCCGAAGTCGTGAACGCATTTAAAAAGCGCAATATCTCTTTTTGGATGTTTCCGGAAGGGACCCGCAGCCGCGGCCGCGGTTTGCTGCCCTTTAAAACCGGCGCTTTTCATGCCGCTGTCGCGGCTGGCGTGCCAATTATTCCGGTGTGCGTGTCTAATACATCGAATAAAATTAATCTCAATCGTCTGAATAACGGTCTGGTGATTGTAGAAATGCTGCCGCCGGTAGATACCAGCCAGTATGGAAAAGAGGGCGTTCGCGCGCTGGCCACGCACTGCCGCGAGCTGATGTCCGCGAAAATCGCTGAGCTGGATAAAGAAGTTGCCGAACGCGAAGCGGCCGCAAAGAAATAACACAGGAAACGCCGCAAACAGCGCGCGGATTGCTGGCGGGAAACGAATTCCCTTATTAATTAGTCAGTATTTCATGGAGTTAATATGTCACTCAGTCGGCGTCAGTTCATTAAGGCTTCAGGCGTAGCGCTGTGCGCGGGCGCCGCGCCGCTGAAGGCACAGGCCGCTGGCCAGCAGCCTGCGCTGCCGATCCCCCCTCTGCTGGAGTCCCGCCGCGGGCAGCCGCTATTCTTGACGCTACAGCGCGCGCACTGGTCGTTTACGCCCGGTACCCGCGCCTCGGTGTGGGGGATTAACGGTCGCTATATGGGGCCAACCATTCGCGTCTGGAATGGCGACGATGTGAAGCTGATCTACAGCAACCGCCTGACGGAAAACGTGGCGATGACTATCCGTGGTCTGCAGGTCCCCGGTCCGCTGATCGGCGGCGCCGCGCGCATGATGTCCGCTAACGCCGACTGGGCGCCGGTATTGCCAATCCGGCAAAGCGCGGCGACCCTGTGGTATCAGGCCAACACCCCAAACCATATGGCAAAACAGGTCTATAACGGCCTGGCCGGCATGTGGCTGGTGGAAGATGATGTCAGTAAGAATCTGCCGATCCCCAATCACTACGGCGTGGATGATTTCCCGGTGATTATTCAGGACAAGCGTCTGGATAACTTCGGTACGCCTGAATACAGCGAGCCCGGTAGCGGTGGTTTCGTGGGCGATACGCTGCTGGTGAACGGCGTACAGGGGCCTTTCGTTGAGGTGTCGCGCGGCTGGGTGCGCCTGCGCCTGCTGAATGCGTCCAACTCCCGTCGCTATCAGCTGCAGATGAGCGATGGCCGATTGCTGCACGTGATTTCCGGTGACCAGGGGCTCCTGCCCGCGCCGGTTTCGCTGAAGCAGCTGTCGCTGGCGCCGGGAGAGCGTCGAGAAATTCTGGTCGATATGACCAACGGCGATGAAGTGTCGATCACCTGCGGGGAAGCGGCAAGCATCGTCGATCGTATTCGCGGCTTCTTCGAGCCGTCGAGCATTCTGATCTCCACGCTGATTCTGACATTGCGCCCGACGGGCCTGCTGCCGCTGGTGACCGATAGTCTGCCCGTGCGTTTGCTGCCGACGGAAATTCTGGCCGGCGCGGCGATTCGCAGCCGTGAGATCACCCTTGGCGACGATCCGGGGATCAACGGTCAGCTGTGGGATCCGCAGCGTATCGATATTACGGCGCAGCAGGGCACCTGGGAGCGCTGGATTGTGCGCGCCGACCGGCCGCAGTCGTTCCATATTGAAGGCGTCATGTTCCAGGTGCGTAACGTCAACGGCTCCGCGCCGTTCCCGGAAGATCGCGGCTGGAAGGATACCGTCTGGATCGACGGCCAGGTTGAACTGTTGGTCTATTACAATCAGCCCTCCTGGCCGCACTTCCCGTTCCAGTATTTAAGCCAGACGCTGGAGCTTGCCGACCGGGGCTCCATTGGCCAGATTCTGGTGAATCCGGCGCCGTAATTTATTCTGTCCCGGTTCCATGCGGCCGGGATTGGAAAAACCTCCTTCATTTCTTCCATCGTTCCGGCTTATAATCGCCGCCCTTTTTGATTATTTTTTTATCATTTCCCCGGAAGCAATATGAGCGCAATATCCCTGATCCAACCGGATCGTGACCTTTTCTCCTGGCCGCAGTACTGGGCCGCCTGCTTTGGCCCCGCGCCGTTCTTGCCGATGTCGCGAGAAGAGATGGATCAACTTGGCTGGGATAGCTGCGACATCATTCTGGTTACCGGCGATGCCTATGTCGATCACCCGAGCTTCGGCATGGCGATTTGCGGACGCATGCTGGAAGCGCAAGGGTTTCGCGTGGGGATTATTTCCCAGCCGGACTGGAATAATAAAAACGATTTTATGCGCCTGGGTAAACCGAATCTGTTCTTCGGCGTCACCGCCGGCAACATGGATTCGATGATCAACCGCTACACCGCCGACCGCAAGCTGCGTCATGACGATGCCTACACGGCGGGTAACGTTGCCGGTAAACGCCCGGATCGCGCCACGCTGGTCTATACCCAGCGCTGTAAAGAAGCCTGGAAAGATGTCCCGGTGATCCTCGGCGGTATCGAAGCCAGCCTGCGCCGTACCGCGCACTACGACTACTGGTCTGATACCGTGCGTCGCTCGGTTCTGGTGGACTCCAAAGCCGATATGCTGATGTTCGGCAACGGCGAGCGTCCGCTGGTGGAAGTGGCGCACCGTCTGGCCGCCGGCGAGCCCATTGGGCAAATTCGTGACGTACGCAACACCGCCATCATGGTGAAAGAGGCGCTGCCGGGCTGGAGCGGAGTGGATTCCACGCGTCTGGATACGCCGGGAAAAATCGACCCGATTCCGCATCCGTACGGTGAAGATTTGCCGTGCGCGGATAACAAAACCGTCGCGCCGCCAAAACAGGAAGCGAAGCGCGTTACCGTGCAGCCCCCGCGTCCGAAGCCGTGGGAGAAGACCTACGTCCTGCTGCCTTCCTTTGAGAAGGTGAAAGGCGACAAGGTTCTCTACGCGCACGCGTCGCGTATTCTGCACCATGAAACCAATCCCGGCTGCGCCCGCGCGCTGATGCAGAAGCACGGCGAGCGCTATATCTGGGTTAACCCGCCCGCCATCCCGCTCTCCACCGAAGAGATGGATAGCGTGTTTGCCCTGCCGTATAAGCGCGTTCCGCATCCCTCATACGGCGATGCCCGCATTCCGGCCTACGAGATGATCCGCTTCTCGATTAACATTATGCGCGGCTGTTTTGGCGGCTGTTCCTTCTGCTCAATTACCGAGCATGAGGGGCGTATCATTCAGAGCCGTTCCGAAGATTCGATCATCAATGAAATCGAAGCGATTCGCGACACGGTTCCCGGTTTTACCGGCATTATTTCCGATCTTGGCGGCCCAACGGCCAACATGTATATGCTGCGCTGCAAGTCGCCGCGCGCCGAGCAGACCTGCCGCCGCCTGTCATGCGTTTATCCGGATATCTGCCCGCATATGGACACTAACCATGAGCCGACGATTAATCTCTATCGCCGCGCCCGTGACCTGAAAGGCATCAAAAAGATCCTCATCGCTTCCGGCGTACGTTACGACATCGCCGTTGAAGACCCGCGCTATATCAAAGAGCTGGCTACCCACCACGTTGGCGGCTATCTGAAGATTGCCCCGGAGCATACGGAAGAGGGACCGCTGTCGAAAATGATGAAGCCGGGTATGGGCAGCTACGATCGCTTTAAGCAGCTGTTTGATACCTATTCGAAGCAGGCCGGTAAAGAGCAGTATCTGATCCCATACTTTATTTCCGCCCACCCCGGCACGCGGGATGAAGATATGGTGAATCTGGCGCTGTGGCTTAAACAGCATCGTTTCCGCCTGGATCAGGTGCAGAACTTCTATCCGTCGCCGCTGGCGAACTCGACCACCATGTATTACACCGGTAAGAACCCGCTGGGTAAGATTGGCTATAAGAGTGAGGATGTGGTGGTGCCGAAGGGCGACAAACAGCGCCGCCTGCACAAGGCGCTGCTGCGCTATCACGATCCGGCCAACTGGCCGCTGATCCGTCAGGCGCTGGAAACCATGGGTAAAAAGCACCTGATCGGCAGCCGTCGCGATTGCCTGGTACCGGCGCCGACGATCGACGAAATGCGCGAAGCGCGTCGCCAGAACCGCCATACCCGTCCGGCGCTGACCAAGCATACGCCGATTGTACACCAGCGCTCGAACGGCGGGGCGACGGCGAAGAAGCCCGTAAAACGCGGTAAGGTCGCCGGTCGTTAATTTGACTGCATTGCCCGCTGGCGCTTCGCTGACCGGGCCTGATAATTCCGGGCCCGGTCAGCAGCTTACCAAACGGCAAAGCAAATTCTATGGCTATGCCTCTCTGATTCTGGCCGCCAGCGCCGCCAGCTTTTCATCATCCGCCCGCTCATGATCGTGGGAAGAGAGATAGCCTTCATATTGCGCAAAAAACTTAGTCTGACGCGACTCGATCGGCCGCCATTGGGTCATATCGCCGGTGCCGTGCATCGGGCTGAGTTTGCTGTGGACATGGTCAACGCCATAGCCTTCAAAAAACATCCCCGTACGGCCCACGTCATCAAAGGCTTTATCCAGAAGCTTTGCCACCTTCTGCGTCGCCAGCACCAGATCGGCCAATGCCTGCGGCGGCATATCAAACGCATAGCTGGGGTAGTGCTTCTTCGGGATCACGACCGTAAAACCGTCGGTATTAGGGAAAATAGAGAGAAAGGCGAGGTGGTGTTCATCTTCCCACACCTTATGGCAGGGGGCTTTCCCCTCAACAATTTGGCAGAAAATACAGCTCATCAGCACGCATCCATTTGATTGCAATAAACCCTGAATGTACGTGGTTTTAGCCGGATAGCAAAGCGATGCTCCGCCGGAAGCCGACGGAGCAGGAAAGGTTAACCGCCGAACTGATCCGGGTCGGGTCCCAGTCGCTTGTTCTGGTCCAGTTTAGTGATTTCACTCAATTCATCTTTATCAAGACGGAAGTCCCAGACGTTAAAATTCTCGGCAATGCGCGATGGCGTCACCGATTTCGGGATCACCACCAGGCCGCTGTCGAGATGCCAGCGGATAACGATCTGCGCCGGGGTTTTACCGTATTTATCCGCCAGTTGACGAATAATTTTCTGATCGAATACCCCTTCGCCGCCCTGCGCAAGCGGGCTCCAGGACTCGGTCTGGATCTTATGCGTCGCATTCCAGGCGTGAAGCTGGCGCTGCTGCATCAGCGGGTGAAGTTCAATCTGGTTTATCACCGGAGCGACGCCGGTTTCATCGATGATTTTTTGCAGATGATGAACCTGGAAATTACAGACGCCGATGCTTTTTGCCAGCCCCTGCCGCTGTAGCTCAATTAAGCTTTTCCAGGCGTCGACGTAATGGTTAGTTGCCGGAACCGGCCAGTGAATGAGGTATAAGTCGACGTAGTCGAGCTTCAGTTTTTTAAGGCTTTCCTGCAGCGCTTCTTTGGGCTGTTTTTGATCGTCATTCCACAGTTTCGTGGTGACGAACAGCTCATCGCGGGCGACGCCTGCGCTGCTTAACGCATTGCCGACGCCGGTTTCATTCTGGTACACGGCGGCGGTGTCAAACGAGCGATAACCGACTTCCAGCGCCTTATGAATGGCGGAGACGACTTCCTCGTTGCCTGCTTTCCACACGCCGAGCCCCAGCTGCGGCATCAGGTTGCCGTCGTGTAGTTTTATAACGGTTGGATGTGTCATGCCTTCCTCCTGTTAATGAACTCAGCGGAATAAATTCCGCCGAGGGGTAGCATTAAGTCTGGACGAAATAGCTAAAAACGGTAGTTAAACTCCTCTCCTTTGCGCGAGTTTACGCGTCGGAGAGGGCGTTGATTAGCGCGCAGCCTCGTAAATACGGCGGCTGACGTCCAGCGTAATATCCTGATTTTCACCGAGCTGGGTCATGCCGTGCTCTTCCAGTTTCGCCAGCAGCGCCGGGATGGAGCTGCCATCCAGACCGTAGGCGGAAAGGCGCGTCGGGACGCCCATCTGTTCGAAGAAATCACGCGTTGCGGCGATAGCGGCGTCAATGCGCTCTTCCTCGGAACCTTCGGTGATGTTCCAGACGCGCGCGCCGTACTGCAGCAGCTTGGCGCGTTTAGCATCGCGTTTTTCATTCCACAGGGCTGGCAGAACGATAGCCAGCGTCTGGGCGTGATCGAGACCGTGCATGGCGGTTAGCTCGTGGCCGAGCATATGGGTCGCCCAGTCCTGCGGCACGCCTGCGCCAATCAGGCCGTTCAGCGCCTGGGTGGCCGCCCACATAATATTGGCGCGAACGTCGTAGTTTTCCGGCTCTTTCAGCGCTTTCGGGCCGTCTTCCACCAGGGTCAGCAGAATACCTTCGGCAAAGCGGTCCTGGATTTTGCCGTCGACCGGATAGGTGACGTACTGCTCAACGGTATGGACGAATGCGTCAACGACGCCGTTAGCCACCTGGCGCGGCGGCAGGGTGTAGGTGTAAACCGGATCCAGAATAGCGAACACCGGCTGGACGTGGGTGGACATAAACGCGCGTTTGTCGCCGGTGGTTTTACGCGAGATCACCGCGCCTTTATTGGATTCGGAACCGGTCGCCGGCAGCGTCAGCACGGAGCCCATCGGGATAGCGCTGGCCACTTTGCTGCCGTAGGTTTCGAGAATTTCCCACGGATCGCTATCGGCCGCATAGTGGGCCGCCGCGGCGATGAATTTGGTGCCGTCGAGAACGGAGCCGCCGCCCACCGCCAACAGGAAAGTGATCTTTTCATCACGCGCGATTTTCACCGCGTTCATCAGCGTTTCGTAGGACGGGTTTGGCTCGATGCCGCCAAATTCCCGAACGTCAATGCCGTTCAGCGCGCTCAGAACCTGATCAAGCACGCCGGTTTTCTTCACGCTACCGCCGCCGTAGGTGACAAGCACGCGTGCATCCGCCGGGATTTGATCGCGCAGATTTTCAATCGCGCCTTTACCGAACAGAATGCGGGTTGGGGTATGTAGGTCGAAATTATTCATGGCTGGTGCCCTCAAATAGATAAAACCGCCAACAGAGACAATACCTCTGCCAGATGACGGACATTGTGTTCCCGCGGGCCGTTCCCCTCAATGCACATTCCTGCCGTTGTCTTGCCCATTTCTCCTTGTGGCTGGAGAAATTCGCCGGAAGTGCGCACAATGCGAAGGTATAAAAACGTTCGGAGAAGCACGATAAATGAACCGCGCTGAGATATGCCAGCTATTAACGCATAAGGTTAATCAGCTGAAAGATAAAGAAGAAATGCTTAATGCTCTGCTGCCGGATATTCGCCTGCTGTACGGTACCCAGCCGGGGACGCGCACGCCGGTTATGTATCAGCCGGGGATCGTTTTTCTCTTTTCCGGGCATAAAATTGGCTACATTAACGAGCGTACCTTTCGCTATGACACCAATGAGTATCTGCTGCTGACGGTACCGCTGCCGTTTGAATGCGAAACCTTCGCCACTCCGGAAGTCCCGCTGGCGGGGGTTCGGCTGAACGTCGATATTCTTCAGCTGCAAGAACTGCTGATGGATATCGGGGAAGATGAGCAGTTTCAGCCGTCCATGGCGTCGAGCGGGATCAACTCTGCAGTGCTGTCCGAAGAGATATTGTGCGCGGCGGAGCGCCTGCTGGATGTCATGGAGCGCCCGCTGGACGCGCGCATTCTTGGCAAACAGATTATCCGCGAAATTCTCTATCACGTGCTGACCGGGCCGTGCGGGGGAGCGCTGCTGGCGCTGGTCAGTCGTCAGACCCACTTCAGCCTGATTAGCCGCGTATTGAAGCGTATTGAAAGCCAGTACACAGAGAACCTCAGCGTCGATCAGCTGGCGGCGGAAGCGAATATGAGCGTTTCGGCGTTCCACCATAACTTTAAATCGGTCACCAGCACCTCCCCGCTGCAGTACCTGAAAACCTATCGCCTGCATAAAGCGCGCATGCTGATGATCCACGATGGTATGAAGGCCAGCGCGGCGGCGATGCGGGTGGGGTATGAAAGCGCGTCGCAGTTCAGCCGCGAGTTTAAGCGTTATTTCGGCATGACGCCGGGGGAGGATGCGGCGCGTATCAGAACGATTCAGGGGATGTGACGAACGATGTAAGGGCGGCGAATCCGCGCCGCCCCGGTAAACGATCAGGCGTTACAGTATTTCTTTTTAATCACCACGATAACCGTACCGAGCAGCCCGGCGATCAGCAGCGCGATAGGCAGAATCATCAGGCAGGTCATAACCTGATCTTCATGGCGCTTAACGAAGGGAATCATGCTCAGCGCATAGCCCAGACCGGTGACTACGCCAACCCACAGCAGCGCGCTCAGCCAGTTGAAGAACTGGAAGCGGCGGTTTGGCAGCCCGGAAATGCCCGCCATGGTGGGCAGCAGGGTGCGAACAAACGCCAGGAAACGCCCGGCCAGCAGCGCCAGCAGGCCGTGTTTGTCAAACATGCAGGTTGCCCGCTGATGGTACTTATGCGGCAGATGCCCAAGCCAGCGCTTAACCGTAACGGTGTTACCCAGCCAGCGCCCCTGGATATAGCTCAGCCAGCAGCCGAGGCTGGCCGCGGCGGTTAAAATGGCGACCGTAGGTACAAAGTCCATTACGCCTTTGGCGATGAGCGCCCCGGCGAGCAGCAGCAGGCTATCGCCCGGTAAAAATGAGGCGGGCAGCAGACCGTTTTCCAGAAACAGGGTTGCGAACATGACCAGATATACAACGCCCACAACGTGGGGGTTTGCCAACGCGGCAAAATCATGCTGCCACAGCGCGGCGACAATTTCTTGAATGACAACCATGGACTTTCCTAAGTGGTACCGTGTTTTTTGTCTAGTGTACTCCTGAAGAGGCTCGGGCACCTTGATCCCGGGCGCAACTAAAGCGGCCGTTTTTCTAAAAAACGTCCGCTATTGTTGCCACTGACCGTCACTTTACACGATACGCGCGAAGCCCGCCGCTAAATCATCCAGCAGATCGGTAACATTTTCTAACCCGACATGAAGGCGGATCAGCGTGCCGCTGAAATCAACTTCAGCATCAGGACGGATTGCGGCAATGTGTTCCGGCTGGTTGGCTAAAATCAGCGATTCAAAGCCGCCCCAGGAGTAGGCCATGCTGAACAAGCTGAAGTGGTCCAGATAAGCGGAGAGTTCGGCGTCGGTCAGGCGTTTATTGAGCACGAAAGAGAACAGACCGCTGCTGCCGGTGAAGTCGCGCTTCCAGTGCTCATGGCCTTTGCTGCCGGGCAGGGCGGGATGATTCACGCGCGCCACCTGCGGATGCTGCGCCAGCCATTCGGCAATCTGCAGGCTGCTTTCATGGTGCTGACGCAGGCGTACCGCTAAGGTGCGCAGACCGCGGCTGGTCATATAGGCGGTATCGGCATCCACCATTTGCCCCATCAGATAGGCGTTTTCGCGCAGTTGCGCCCAGCAGCGCTCATTGGACACGGCGGTACCCACCATCGCGTCGGAATGGCCGATCAGATATTTGGTGCCGGCCTGAATGGAGATATCGATACCAAACTCCAGCGCTTTAAACAGCACGCCCGCCGCCCAGGTGTTGTCGATCATAATGATGGCTTCGGGAGCGACGCGACGTACCGCCGCGACGATCGCCGGAACATCATGGACTTCCATGGTGATGGAGCCGGGGGATTCGAGGAACACCACGCGGGTGTTCGGCTGCACCAGACGGGCGATATCGCCGCCGATGAGCGGGTCGAACCAGCCGGTGGTGACGCCGAGTTTGGCGAGAATTTTCGTACAGAAATCCTGGGTAGGCTCATAGGCGGTGTTGGTCACCAGAATATGGTCGCCCTGCTCGACGAACGCCAGAATGGTATTCGCGACCGCCGCCGCGCCGCAGGGGAAGAGGGCGCAGCCGGCGCCGCCTTCCAGCTCGCACATCGCTTCCTGCAGGGAGAAATGGGTCAGCGTCCCGCGACGCCCGTAGAACAGCTCGCCTTTGGCGCGGTTGCGCGTCGCGTGCTTTTTCGCTTCGACGGTGTCGAAAACCAGCGATGAGGCGCGCTGAATGACGCTGTTTACCGAGCCCAGGGTGTATTTTTTGCTGCGCCCGGCGTGAACCAGCGCAGTATCAAGATGTTTATCAGCCATGTTCAGATAACCTGTTTTTATACGTCTGGACGTCTAAACTAACATGAATGCCCGTTGATGTACCGGGTCGCGGCGGATACAGGTAAAAATTTTATCAACGGCGGGGTCAGCAACTTTTTTACTGCGTAAGCGCAAGGAAAATAAACGTGATTTGCTGCACAGTGTAAATACTAATGAGAACCACTATCAATTCGATGTCGTTTTGATATTATTGTGCGCAGATTTTGTGATTTACGTCCTGGAGATACAGTGTGGGTAATAATTTGATGCAGGCGGATCTCTCCGTTTGGGGTATGTATCATCATGCCGATATTGTCGTTAAGGTAGTGATGATCGGCCTGATTCTGGCGTCGGTCGTTACATGGGCTATCTTTTTCGGCAAAGGCGCAGAAATCCTGGCCAGCAAGCGCCGCCTCAAGCGCGAACAGCAGCTGGTTGCTGAAGCACGCTCTCTCGACCAGGCCAGCGATATCGCTAACGGTTTCGATGCGAAAAGCCTGACCTCGCGCTTGATCAACGAGGCGCAGAACGAGCTGGAGCTTTCCGCAGGTTCTGAAGATAACGAAGGCATTAAAGAACGTACCGGTTTCCGACTGGAGCGTCGCGTGGCGGCGGTAGGTCGTTACATGGGACGCGGCAACGGTTATCTGGCGACCATCGGCGCGATTTCCCCGTTCGTCGGCCTGTTTGGTACCGTCTGGGGCATCATGAACAGCTTTATCGGGATTGCCCAGACCCAGACCACTAACCTGGCGGTGGTTGCTCCGGGTATCGCGGAAGCGCTGCTGGCCACGGCAATTGGCCTGTTCGCTGCGATTCCGGCGGTGGTCATCTACAACATTTTTGCCCGCATGATCGCCAGCTATAAAGCGTCCCTTGGCGATGTCGCCGCCCAGGTTCTGCTGCTGCAAAGCCGCGACCTGGACCTGAGCGCCAGCGGCGTTAAGCCGGTACGTACCGCCCAGAAACTACGCGTAGGTTAATGCTTTATGGCGATGCATTTTAACGAAAACCTCGATGATAACGGCGAAATGCACGACATCAACGTGACGCCGTTTATCGACGTCATGCTGGTGCTGTTAATCATCTTTATGGTGGCGGCGCCGCTGGCTACCGTTGACGTGAAGGTGAATCTGCCTGCTTCCTCCAGCCAGCCGCAGCCGCGTCCGGAAAAGCCGATCTATCTGTCGGTGAAGGCGGATAAAACCATGTTCCTCGGCAATGACCCCATTACCGACGAGAGCATGATCGCCTCGCTGGATGCGCTGACCGAAGGCAAGAAAGACACCACCGTCTTCTTCCGCGCGGATAAAACCGTGGACTACGAGACGATGATGAAGGTCATGGATACCCTGCATCAGGCGGGCTATCTGAAGATTGGCCTGGTGGGCGAAGAAACCGTCAAAGCGAAGTAATCTCTCTCCACGCATCTTCTCAGGCTGGCCTTGCGCCAGCCTTTTTTTATCTCCTCGAATCGCTCTCTTGTTGGACGCCTGTTGCTATAACGTTGCCCTGTTGCGGTATAATGGCGGCCGTTTATGTTAACTGACAGGATCTTATGGAACGCTTTCTGGAAAATGCTATGTACGCCTCGCGCTGGCTGCTGGCGCCGGTTTATTTTGGCCTTTCGCTCGGTTTGATTGCGCTGACGATCAAATTTTTTCAGGAGATCTTCCACATACTGCCGCATATTTTCAGCGTCAGTGAGTCGGATATGATTCTGACCCTGCTGTCGCTGGTGGATATGACCCTGGTGGGCGGTCTGCTGGTGATGGTGATGTTCTCCGGCTATGAAAATTTTGTTTCCCAGCTGGATATCAACGAGGGCAAGGAGAAGCTCAGCTGGCTGGGCAAAATGGACGCCACTTCGCTGAAAAATAAGGTTGCCGCCTCCATCGTGGCGATCTCTTCCATTCATCTGCTGCGGGTGTTTATGGATGCGAAAAACGTCCCGGACAATAAGCTGATGTGGTACGTCATCATCCACCTGACCTTTGTGCTGTCGGCCTTTGTGATGGGCTACCTCGATCGTCTGACCAAAGTGAAACACTGATCCCTCCTCCCCCGGCGGTGTTGGCCGCTGGGCTTTTTACTCCCCGTTTCTGCTTTTCTCCGCTGGCGTATGTCCGAGCTTCTGCTTTGCTTAAAGGGCGCTTAATAACGGAGGCAGGGTGATGACGCGACTAACGGCCAAAGATTTTCCGCAGCAGCTGCTCGAATACTATGACTACTACGCCCACGGCAAAATCAGCAAACGCGAGTTTCTCCAGCTGGCGGGGAAGTATACCGTCGGCGGGATGACCGCGCTGGCGCTGTTTAACCTGCTGAAGCCCGACTATGCTCTGGCGGAGCAGGTGGCGTTTACCGACCCGGATATCCGTCCGGAGTATATTCATTACCCTTCTCCTGACGGCCACGGCGAAGTGCGGGCTTATCAGGTGACGCCGGCGAAAATAGCCGACAAAGCGCCCGCCGTGGTGGTGGTTCATGAGAATCGCGGCCTGAATCCCTATATTGAAGACGTTGCCCGGCGGGTGGCTAAAGCGGGCTATATCGCGCTGGCGCCGGATGGCCTGAGCTCCGTCGGCGGCTATCCCGGTAATGATGATGAAGGCCGCGCGCTACAGCAGAAAGTCGATCCCGTGAAGCTGATGAATGATTTCTTTGCGGCGGTCGCGTTTATGGTGAAGCATCCGCAGGCGACGGGGAAGGTCGGTATCACCGGGTTCTGCTACGGCGGCGGCGTCAGCAACGCGGCGGCGGTGGCGATCCCTGAGCTGGCCTGCGCGGTGCCGTTTTACGGCCGCCAGCCGCCGCTGCATGAGGTTGATAAAATTAAAGCGCCGCTGCTGCTGCATTATGCCGGACTCGATAACGGCATTAATGAAGGCTGGCCCGCCTATGAAAAAGCGCTGAAGGCACACAATAAAGTCTACGAGGCCTATCTCTATCAGGGCGTGAATCACGGCTTTCATAATGATTCTACGCCGCGCTATGACCGGGCCGCGGCTGACCTGGCCTGGCAACGCACGCTGGCGTGGTTTGAGAAGTATTTGCGCTAAAAACCGGAGGCGGAAGCCTCCGGCGGGCATGGGCGCTACGCCTGGCGTTTATCTTCGGTTTGCGTGTCGAAGTCGCTGGCGTCATGGCGCTCGTGAAGCTGCTCGTTGAGCGGGCCTGAGGTGCGGTTAACCATCCGCCCGCGCTGAACGGCGGGGCGCTTACCCACATCCTGCGCCCAGCGCAGCACGTTTTTATAGCTACCGGCATCCAGGAACTCGGCGGCGTTGTAAACGTTCCCCAGCACCACGTTACCGTACCACGGCCAGATGGCCATGTCGGCGATGGTGTACTCCTCTCCTGCCACAAAACGGCCGCGGGCAAGCTGCTTGTCCAGCACGTCAAGCTGGCGCTTGGCTTCCATCGTAAAGCGGTCGATCGCGTATTCGATTTTCACCGGCGCATAGCTGAAGAAGTGGCCAAAGCCGCCGCCGAGGAACGGAGCCGAGCCCTGCAGCCAGAACAGCCAGTTGAGGGTTTCGGCGCGGCCTGCCGGATCTTTGGGCAGGAAGAAGCCGAACTTTTCCGCCAGATAGAGCAGGATGCTGCCGGATTCAAAAACGCGGGTCGGCGGGGTGGTGGAGTGGTCGCGGAGCGCGGGGATTTTTGAGTTCGGATTAACCTCGACAAAGCCGCTGGAGAACTGATCGCCTTCGCCGATGCGAATCAGCCAGGCGTCGTACTCCGCGCCGCTGACGCCTAACGCCAGCAGCTCTTCCAGCATAATGGTCACTTTCTGGCCGTTGGGCGTTCCCAGCGAATAGAGCTGAAGCGGATGCGCGCCCACCGGCAGCTCCCGATCGTGCGTTGCGCCGGAGACGGGACGGTTGATATTGGCGAATGCGCCGCCGTTGTTTTGCTTCCATTCCCACACTTTAGGTGGCTGGTAGTTATTCTCTGACATGCTGATCTGCCTTTTTAGTGAGGTGTTGATGTCGTGTCGCTGGCGCTACCGCGCCGGCGCGGGAGAGTCGTACTAAGCCAGAATCCGCGCGGCCCATACGCTGACGTCGTCGCCGCTGCCGAGATCCGCCTGCACCAGGCCGTTAACCATAAAGGTCGGCGACACGTGGATGCCGTTCTGGCGCGCGTACTTGCTATGCCATTTGATCTCGTTTTGCAGCTCCGGGCGGGCAAACGCCGCGGCCAGCGAGACGTGGCTATAGCGTTCGATACGCTCGATAATCTGCTGCGGCGTGGCGTTCATGTTCGGCCCGCTGCAGTGGTCGGTAAACTCAAACTCTTCACGGTGGTCGGCGACGGCTTTAAGCACCTTATGCGCCTGCTCGCGGCCGTGCGGCAGGGTGGAGGCTGCGAGAATGCAGCGGACGATGACGCCGGAAAACAGATGCCACGGTTGAGACTGCAGACGAATTTTGATCGTCACGTTATCCGCGCCAACTTCATCCAGCAGGTCATCAAGCTTATTAAATGCCCGCACGGAGAAAGGACAGGTGGGTTCGAGGAACACCTCAAAGGTGCGGGGGCCATGCCCCCAGACCAGCGGTTGGGCGGTCAGATGCGATGGTGTGCTCATTGTCGACTCCTGATTGTTTTTTTATCTCAAATAACGATATCACTTTTGCCCGGGGGCGCAGGCTTATTTTCCTTAAGGGCACGATTAGCGAATCGAATGAGTGGTATCATCATTCCACCTCTGTCTGGTAAGTGCCTGCGGCAGGATAAGAAGAGGGAGTTTTGTTTCGCCAACTGCCCGGGCTGCATTAATTTGAGGTCAGGCTAAATGAGCAAAGGTTCCACAAGCAGTGACGCCCCGTTTGGTACACTATTAGGCTACGCACCGGGCGGCGTGGCGATTTATTCTTCTAATTACAGCAGCTTAAATCCGCAAGATTATCCGGATGACGCCACGTTCCGCAGCTATATCGGTAATGAGTATATGGGGCACAAATGGCAGTGCGTGGAGTTCGCGCGCCGCTTTCTGTTCCTCACCTACGGTTTTGTTTTCACCGATGTCGGCATGGCCTACGAAATCTTCTCCCTGCGTTTTCTCCGCGAGGTGGTCAACGACAATATTCTGCCGCTGCAGGCGTTCGCCAACGGCTCCCGCCGCCCGCCTCTCGCCGGCTCACTGCTGATCTGGCAGAAAGGCGGCGAGTTTAAGCACACGGGCCACGTGGCGGTGATTACGCAACTGATAGGGAATAAGGTCAGGATCGCCGAACAGAACGTCATTCACTCGCCGCTGCCGCAGGGCCAGCAGTGGACCCGCGAGCTGACGCTGGAAGTGAAAAACGGCCTCTACACGATTAAAGACACCTTTGCCGATACCGAAATCCTCGGCTGGATGATCCAAACCGCCGATACCGAGCACAGCCTGCCGCAGCCGGTGCTGCCGGGTGAGGCGATGGCCATCAAAGGCGCGCGTCTGCCAAATAAAGGCCAATACCGCGGCAACTGGCTCAACGAGAAAGATTCGCTGCAAAAAGCCTACGTGGAAGCCAACGGCCACGTCATCAATAAAGACCCTTACCAGTATTTCACCATCACCGAAAGCGCCGAGCAGGAGCTTATCAAAGCCACCAATGAGCTGCATCTGATGTACCTGCACGCCACCGACAAGGTGATGAAGGATGACAGCCTGCTGGCGCTGTTCGATATTCCGAAAATTCTCTGGCCGCGTCTGCGCCTCTCGTGGCAGCGCCGTCGCCATCATATGATTACCGGCCGCATGGATTTCTGTATGGATGAGCGCGGGCTCAAGGTGTATGAGTACAACGCCGATTCCGCGTCCTGCCATACCGAAGGCGGGCTGATCCTCGAGCAGTGGCTGAAGCAGGGCTACTACGGCACCGGTCACAACCCGGCGGAAAATCTGCTGGATGAGCTGGCCGGAGCGTGGAAGCACAGCCGGGCGCGTCCTTTCGTGCACATCATGCAGGATAAGGATCTGGAGGAGAACTACCACGCGCAGTTTATCCAGCGCTCGCTGACCCAGGCCGGCTTCGAGAGCAAAATTCTGTTTGGCCTGGATGAGCTGCGCTGGGATGCCGCCGGGCAGCTGATTGATGCCGACGGGCGTCTGGTCAACTGCGTCTGGAAAACCTGGGCATGGGAGACCGCCATTGAGCAGGTGCGGGAAGTCAGCGCTGATGAGTACGCGGCGGTGCCGATACGTACCGGACACCCGAATAATGAAGTGCGCCTGATAGA
This sequence comes from Klebsiella sp. Q11, assembly GCF_964241505.1. Classification (NCBI taxonomy): domain Bacteria; kingdom Pseudomonadati; phylum Pseudomonadota; class Gammaproteobacteria; order Enterobacterales; family Enterobacteriaceae; genus Klebsiella; species Klebsiella sp. Q11. The sequence continues at coordinate 54,825 of NZ_CAXSXW010000009.1, read as the reverse complement.
CGTTCTGCTGCGCCCGGAAGTATTAGTCTTCGAGCCGCTGTGGACGGTCATCCCGGGCAACAAGGCGATTTTGCCGGTGCTGTGGTCGCTGTTCCCCAATCATCGCTATCTTCTGGATACGGATTTTGTGGTCAACGAGCAGCTGGCGGAAAGCGGATATGCGGTTAAGCCTATCTCGGGCCGCTGCGGCAACAACATCGACCTGATTGGCCCGCAGGACGAAGTGCTGGATAAAACCAGCGGCCAGTTTTTCGACCGCAAAAATATCTACCAGCAGCTGTGGTGCCTGCCAAAAGTGGATGGCAAATACATCCAGGTTTGCACCTTCACCGTCGGCGGTAACTACGGCGGGACCTGCCTGCGCGGAGATGATTCTCTGGTGGTTAAAAAAGAGAGCGATATTGAGCCGTTAATCGTGCTAAAAGACACAGATAGCCGTTAAGTTTGGCCCCGGATTGCGGTTCTCGTCACCTGCGGCATTTGTAGCCCGGGCAAGGCGCATCGCGCCGCCCCCGGGGGAAGGCCGCAGGATGCTGAAGAATATCCCGGAGGCGATGCTGCGCATCTGTCCGGGCTACCGAACATACGAACCCGTAGCCCCAGTGAGCATAGTGCGACCGGGGGAATTATCGGTAAAAAACAGATAAAACATCACAACAACAAGACAGAAAAGGAAAATAGTATGCACGATCGGCGACTCGCCGCCCGCGCGGGTGAACTTAAGCCCTCCGCCGTCCGCGAACTCCTCAAGCACAGTAAGCTGCCCGGCGTTATCTCTCTGGGCGGCGGTATTCCGGCCCCGGAGCTTTTTGATACCGAAGGCCTGAACCTGGCGGTGCAGCAGGTGATGAACGGGCGCTTTAACGATGCGTTCCAGTACGGTTTGACCGAAGGTTATCCGCCGCTGCGTCAGGCCGTTAGCGAACTGTGTCAGGCGCGCGGTGTGGCCTGTTCGGCAAGCCATGTCTATATCACTTCCGGCTCGCAGCAGTCGCTGGATATCGTCGCCCGCACCCTGCTCGATCCGGGTGATGCGATTGTCGTTGAGCGTCCGACCTATCTGGCGGCGCTGCAGGTCTTCCAGCTGGCGCAGGCCAATATTCTCAGCGTGGATACCGACGATGACGGCATGCTGGTGGAACAGCTGGCCGATCTGCTGGAAACCACGCGTGTGAAAGCCGTTTACCTGGTGCCGACGTTTGGCAACCCCGGCGGGAAAACCCTGAGCGAAGCGCGCCGCCGCCGCCTGGTTGAGCTGGCGAAAAAGCACGACTTCGTCATTATCGAAGACGATCCGTACGGTGAAATCAGCTTCACTGATGAAGTACGCCGCCCGCTGTATCAGTATGCGGTTGAGCTGGGCTGTGAAGATCAGGTGGTTTATACCTCCACCTTCTCCAAGATCCTCGCGCCGGGGATGCGTATTGGCTGGATCGTGATGCCGGACTGGCTGGCGCAGCAGACGGTGATCGTTAAACAGGCGGCGGATCTGCACACTAATATGCTCTCGCAGGTCATCACTGCGGAATACCTGAGCATGAACCGTCTGGAAAGCCAGATTGCCCTGATCCGCGAAGATTACCGCAAGAAGTGCGTGGCGCTGGCCGACGCGCTGGAATCGCAGCTTGGCGAGCATCTGGCGTTCAGCCGTCCTAAAGGCGGTATGTTCCTGTGGGCTCGCTTCCGTTATCCGTTCGATACCATGGAATGGATGAAGAAAACGCTGGAAAATGGCGTGGTCTACGTACCAGGAGAAGCGTTCTATAACGATAACCCGGATACCCGCACGCTGCGCCTGTCCTACTCGACGGTGTCGACAGAGGGTCTGATGACCGCCGTCGAGCGCCTGGCGAAGTCGCTGTAATCGCCCTGCTCCGCGCCGTCGGCGGCGCGGGGCTCCCTTCTCGTTTTCTTCTTTAAGCCCCTGTTTTTATGCGAATGCATGACCTGCCCGGCGGGCGAAAATCGTCAGTGCGTAATGCGAAAACGGGATTGGCGGGTTTTTTGAATCGCCCGCAGCCGATGGCTACGGGCGAGAGAAACACAGAGGCGGGCGGTTTTGCGGCTTATCGCCGGCCCGGGTCGTTAATCCTGGTCGGTAATGCGATCGTCAAGCCAGATCAGCATCAACGTGGAAAGAAAAGCAACAGCGACGGTACCAATAGCTAACAGCATAAGAAGAGCCTCAGGGGTTTTTATTATTTTTCTGCTTTGACCGATGAGCGATTATTTCTGTCTGTGATGGTGACTTTTGTTCCTGACTGGGATGTTGCGAGGGTGAAAAAATCGTCAGCATCAATATCGAAATTGAGAACGATTTCTTTGTACTTCCCACAATTCATTAACTCTTTTGCTTCTTTCATACTACTGGCTGTAATAGTAGGCATCAGTTTCATCTCGTTTAAAAACTGAGAAGCAAAATAAGAGCTTGTCGATACCAGATCAACTACTTTTTATGGTAAGGACAATCATGCATCAGATTGATGATTGCCGCTGCCAGTAGCGGATTGAAACATAATTTCTGTTTTACCTTTCCTGCCAGCGTTTCGTTTTGCCCATGGCGGCGAAAAATGCGCCGATCCTCGGCGGTGTATGTTTAACCGCTTTGCAATTTCGTGGCTAAGAGCAAGCCGCCCGCGGCGGCCTGCTGGGGATGTTTAAAAGGCGTAGCCCACGCTAAGGCTGCCGCTGTAGCCGTGGCTGTCGCCGCCGCTGGCGACGTCAGCCTGGCCGCCAAGGTTCAGGCTCAGCGCACCGCGCGTGATACTCAAGCTGGCGCCGGCGTTGACCATGTCACGGCTATCGAAGGCCGCGTTCTGTACGACCTCATAGTGATAAACCTGTCCCTGAGTGCGTACCGAAGGGCCGCTGAAACTGTGTTCATAGCCGATATTTATCGCCGGCGTGAAGCGCCAGCCGCCGCCGTTTTGCGAATGAAATGCGATACTCACATTGGCAATACCGCTGGCGTTATTTTCACTGACGCGGTCGACGTTGAGCGCCAGCTCGCTGCCGCTTTCGCGGAAAGCGTCCATCCGCAGGTGGGTCAGGCGGGTCCCGACGGCGTACTCAACGCTGGCAAAATCGAGCGGACTAACGTAGCCGAGGCGCAGCGTGCCGCCAACCAGCTGGCCATGGGTATCGCCGGTGGCCGTACCCAGCCCGCCATTCAGCCGGCGCGTACTGCTATAATCGATCCAGCCTGCGTTAAGATCGGCGGCGGCAAAGAGGCCATGATTTAAATCCTCAAAAGCATAGCGACCGCCGAACCCCAGCAGAGTGGTGTTGGCATCCGCATCGGCGCTGGCGCTGCCCAGCGAGCCCCAGCTATATCCCAGAGTGCCGTAGCCGCTAAGCTGCGCGTTAAACCGCCAGGTATAGCCCAGCAGCGAGCCGGCGGTATGCTCATTACTGCTGGCGGCGCGGGCGGAACCATCGGTGCCAAGATAGCCGCTAAGCCCGGTCAGCCACAGTTTTCCTTCCCCATCCCGCAGCTGACGGCTATCAATATTCGGCGTTAACGCCCTGTCTAATCGCGATCCGCTGCGCAGCAGGTAGCTGGCGGCGTCCGCGTAAATCTGCCCGCCGACCTGAGTCTCCACGCCGCCGAGGGTTCCGGCATCAATGGCCGATTGCAGATAATAGTTATAGTCGGTGTAGCGGCCCGATAGCTCGCTGTTTTGCAGGGCGTTAAGCAGCGCAGCGCCCTGCGCCGCATTCCCCCGCAGTTCGCTTTGTCCCGGCAGCTGGCCGTACTGCACCATTTTGCCGCGCAGGACGTAGAGCGTCTCCTGCGACAGCCCCAGGCCCTGCTTCAGATAGTTATCCACCGATCCGTACTCGCGGCTGATTTCATCCAGCCCGGCCTGAAGATAGCTGGCATCGACGCCCAGCAGCGGCTCGTAAATCGCCGCCATGGCGGGGGGCATCATCGCCAGGGTCGCTTCGACGCGCTGGCGGGTATAGTCGTTGGTGGCGAGGTAGTTTTCCATAATGGTCCCCTCATCGACGCCGGCAATGCTCAGCAGCATCGCGGCGGTCCAGCCGGTGCGGTCCTTGCCCGCGGTACAATGGAACAGCGCTGCGCCGTCGGCGCTGGCCAGATCGTTAAATAGCGTGGTGAACCGGGCGCGCATCCCGGCATCGCTGACGAAGGAGACGTTGGTCTGCTGCATCATCGCTTTGGCTTCAGCGGCGCTACTGAACGTTATTGAGGTGATGTTGCTGCCCGAAGCGGTGTTGCCGATGATATCAATATGGGTATACCTCGCCCCGTCGGGCATCACGTCCGGGCTGCTGGCGATTTCGCTGGCCGTGCGCAAATCATAAACATCGCTGATACCGAGCGTGCTCAGCGTTGCCTGGTCCGCGGAGGATAATGCCAGAGCATTAGAACGATAAAAAACGCCGGTGCGCAGGGTGCCGTCGTGGCTGGTGGTATAAACAGACGTCGTGCCAGCGATATCGCGGAAATTATCCATCGTAGCGAGTACGGGCGTATTTATCGGCGCAGCGTAGAGCACGCCGGAAACGGCGGCGGCGACCAGAGAGAGCGAAACGGGAATATAGCGAATCAAAATAAGCCTCGATAATTATTGGTTATAATTTACTGTTTATTAAGGCTTGGAAATATAAGAGGAGATTGTGACGGAATTATTTCCAGAACGATTTTTTTAAATAAATAGGGTGGTAATAACGTCAGGATATCGATTAAATATAACTTTTGTGCGCGCTAAATACTGTTATTCATTCGCCATGTTTATGTTTAACATTCCGCTCGTCGCAGCAGAATGTTATTTTCTATTATTGTCAGCGAGTCATTTTGCGCAGTAATACGCCTTAATCCGGGCGCTGCTTTTCGCTCATCAGCTGGCGACAGCGCTGCTGGTCCTGGCTGATACTTTTCTGCTCTTCCGGCGTCAACTGCTGCCAGGTGTCCAGCATCCGTTGGCCCAGAGCGGGCACGTAGTGGGTCTTATGCAGCGCATAATCCGAATTACCGCCTTCAATCATATTTTCCATATCGCGGAGAAACGCACGGCTGTCCTGATGGTCAATAACGCAGAAGACGGAGCGGTAGTACGCGACGTCCTCTTCGGCGTAGCGGGGCATGAACCACCAGATAATTAGAGCGATAAGCGCCAAAAGCGGGGCAATAAAAGCGAGTTTCTTCAACATGAGTCATTCAAAAAGGCAAATTGAAGGATAAGTGTAGCCGTTGATGAAACAGGATGTAAGCGCCGTCGCGGGCCGGCAGCGTAATTCCGGCCCGCAGCGGCGCCGGTCAGTAGCCGACCTTATAGATCCGTCCGCTCTGAACGCCTTCTACGCTACGGCGGTAGGCCTGAGCCACGCTGGCGGCGGGGACGCTGGTAAAACCGGGGAAGAAACCGTCGTAGGCTGCCGCCGATTCCGTTAATACGGTGGGGCTAATCAGGTTAATACGTATTCCGCGCGGCAGTTCGCAGGCGGCGGCGCGAACGAATCCTTCCAGCCCGGCGTTGACGGTGGTTGCATTGACGCCCTGAGCGATGGGCTCATGGGCGACGATCCCGCTAATCAGCGTAATAGATCCGCCGTCGTTCAGATAATGCTGGCCGGTCAGCGCCAGGCGAATCTGCCCCAGGAGTTTATCCTGTAGGCCCTGGTTGAAATCGCCGTCGGTCATGGTCGCCAGCGGGCCAAAGAAGAGATTGCCGGTGGCGGAAACAATCGCGTCTACCCGACCGGTTTTCGCAAACAGGTTCTGCACGCTCTGCTGTGAGGTGATATCGACCTGATAGTCGCCCTGAGTGCGGCCGACGCGAATGACTTCATGACGCTGGTTTAATTCTTGCGCAACCGCGCGGCCAACGGTACCGCTGGCGCCAATAATGATGATTTTCATAGCAGGTTCCTCTCTCGGGTGAGAGGCTATTCTTTAATAAAACAAATATCGGATAAACTGGCTAAAAGTTAAATGATTGCTAACCAGGGGTTTGTAATATGGATAAGCTGCGGGCGATGGAGACCTTTATTGCGGTCGTGGAGTGCGGCAGCTTTACCGACGCCGCAGCGCGGCTCGAGATGTCGGCGGTGATGGTCGGGAAATATATCGCGCTGATCGAGCGGCAGCTTAATACCCGTCTTCTTGAGCGCAATACCCGCCGCCAGAGCCTGACCGACGCCGGGCGGGTCTATTTTGACGAGGCGAAACGCGTCCTGGAGCAGGTCTCCATCGCCGAAAGTTCAGTGGAGAGACTACGGGTCGCGCCCGCGGGCACGCTGCGGATAAGCGCGCCGACGTCGTTTGGCGCCTGCGTGATTGCCCCGCTGACCGCCACGTTTCTGCAGGCCTGGCCCGACGTGCGCGTGGAGCTGGATCTGACCAACCGGATGGTCGATCTGGTGGATGAGGGCATCGATCTGGCGATCCGCATCGGCGAGATCCGCAATAACGATCTGGTGGCAAAATATCTCGCGCCCTACCGGATGACGATCTGCGCCGCGCCCGGGTATTTAGCCCGCCACGGTACGCCGACAACGCCTGCGGACCTGGCCGATCATCTCTGTTTGTCGCATACGGTGTGGACCGCGCGCAATGAGTGGAAGCTGCCGGGCGCGGAGGAGGGCGTACGCTGGAAGCGCGACGCTGTTCTGCGCTGTAATGATGGCTATGCGCTGCGAACGGCGGCGATCGCCGGCGCCGGGCTGCTGCTGCAGCCGGAAGTGCTGCTGGCGGATGCGCTCGAGTGCGGCAAACTGGTGCGCGTGCTCGAGGCGTATACCCCGCAGCCGAGGCCGATTCACCTGCTCTGGCGGCAGGATCTGCGGCCGCTGCCGAAGCTGACGCGCTTTGTTGAGCATCTTCTGCAGGGGCAGGGCCAGAACGGGCAGACTGCTTAATTCTCTGCCGGGCGGCGGGCCTGATGTGATAGGGGATCTTGTCGCCCGGCAAGGCGTTAGCCGCCGCCGGGCAATCTGCTTAGTCGCGCAGCGCGTGGCGCCAGTCGGCGATCAGATCCTGCGGATCTTCAATGCCTACCGACAGCCGAATCAGCTGCGGAGTAATGCCGTTGGCTAAACGCTGCTCCAGCGGGATCGACGCGTGAGTCATGCTAAACGGCTGGCTCACGAGGCTTTCCACGCCGCCGAGGCTCTCCGCGAGGGTAAACAGCTTCAGCTTACGAATAATCCGCTCGGCGTAGCCATCGTCGCCTTTGACCACCACGGAGATCATTCCGCCGGGAAGCGCCATCTGCCTGCGCGCCAGCTGATGATGCGGATGCGAGGCCAGCCACGGGAACCAGACCCTTTCGACCTGCGGCTGCTGCTCCAGCCACTCGGCAAGCAGCAGCGCATTGCTGCTGTGGCGCTCCATACGCAGCGCCAGGGTACGAATACCGCGCAGCGTCAGGAAACTGCTGAACGGGTCGAGGACGCCGCCGACCGCGTTTTGCAGGTAGCCCAGCTTTTCCGCCAGCGCGGCGTTGTCGCCGACCACCGCCAGCCCGGCGACCACATCGGAGTGGCCGTTAAGGTATTTGGTCGCCGAATGCACCACGATATCAAAGCCCAGCTCCAGCGGACGATGGATAGCCGGCGAGGCGAAGGTGTTGTCGGTGACGCTGATAATATTATGCCGCCGCGCAATGGCGGCGATGGCGCTGAGGTCGGCCAGCTTAAGCAGCGGGTTGGTCGGCGTTTCAACCCAGATCATGCGCGTGTCGGGTCGGATGGCCGCTTCGATGGCCGCCAGATCGTCGGGCTTCACCCAGCTCACCCGCAGGCCGGCGCTGCGGCGGCGAACGTTTTCAATCAGCCGGTATGTGCCGCCGTAGACGTCGTCGACGGCGACCAGGTGGCTGTCTTTATCCAGCAGCTCCAGCACGGTTGAGATGGCCGCAAGGCCGGAAGCAAAGGCGTAGCCGCGCGTGCCGCTTTCCAGGTCGGCAATCGCCGTCTCCAGCGCGTGACGGGTCGGGTTGCCGCTGCGCGAATATTCGTACCCGGTATGCTGGCCCGGCGCGGGCTGAGCAAAGGTGGAGGTGGCATAAATAGGCGGCATCACCGCGCCGTGTTCATCGGTAAATGTGCCGCTATGTACGCTCAGGGTATGCAAATTTGTCATTGAGAAGTCCTTACTGTTCGAGTCGGTTACGCCAGGTGGTCAGCACATCGCTGCGGGTAATGAGGCCAAGAAAACGATCGTTGTCGGCGATAACGGCCACCAGGCCGCGATCGAAAATGGCCTTCAGCGCGCTTTCCGGCGCGTGCTTATCCAGGGTCTCCACGTTACGGGTCATCGCTTCCCTGACCGGCAGAGAAAAGCGCTGACTGTCGCCCTGGACGTGGCTAATCAGATCCCATTCGTCGACGATGCCGACGACGCGGCCGTTTTCCAGCACCGGCAGCTGCGAGATGTCGTAGAGGCGCATACGCGCGAGGATGGCCGCCAGGGTATCGTCCGGCGCGGCGGTGACGGTTGCTCCTTCGTCGTGGCGCAGAGCGATAAAATCGCTGAGATCGCCGCGCGATGGACGGCTTAAAAAGCCCTGCTGGCGCATCCAGTCATCGTTAAACATCTTTGATAGATATTTATTGCCGCTGTCGCAGGCGAAGGTCACCACGCGTTTAGGGGATGTCTGCGCCCGGCAGTAGCGCAGGGCGGCGGTGAGCAGCGTTCCGGTAGAGGAGCCTGCCAGAATGCCTTCAACCTGCAGCAGTTGGCGGGCGGTGGCGAAAGCTTCGCTATCGGTGACGCGGTATGCGCTGCGGACGCCTTCAAGATGGGCCAGCGGCGGAATAAAGTCTTCGCCGATCCCTTCCACCAGCCAGGAGCCGGTTTCGCCGTAGCGCCCGGTTTCGACCTGGTCCGCCAGAATGGAGCCCGCCGGATCGGCGAGGATAAATTCCGTTTCAGGAGAGTGCTCAGCAAACCAGGCCTGAAGCCCGCCGAGCGTTCCGCCGGAGCCGACGCCGACGACGATTGCGTCAATATCGCCATCCAGCTGCTGGAAGATCTCCGGGGCAGTGGTGGTGGCATGCGCCAGCGGGTTAGCCTCGTTATTAAACTGGTCGATATAAAAGGCACCTGGCGTTTCGTCGGCAAGGCGCCGGGCGTAGTCCTGATAGTAGGCGGGATGGCCTTTGTTAACGTCCGATCGGGTAAGCTGCACCTGCGCTCCCAGCGCGCGCAGATGGAAAATCTTCTCGCGGCTCATTTTGTCCGGCACCACCAGAATCAGGCGATAATTTTTCTGCGCGGCGATCAGCGCCAGACCGAGGCCGGTATTGCCGGCGGTGGCTTCGATAATCGTGCCGCCGGGTTTTAATTTCCCTTTGCGCTCTGCCTGCGTAATCATGGATAGCGCGACGCGGTCTTTTATCGAGCCGCCGGGATTTTGATTTTCCAGTTTTAGAAACAGGCTGCAGGGGCCGGTATCCAGCTTATGAAGCTGCAGCAGGGGAGTATGACCAATCAGGTCGCTAACGGAATGAAAAACTGACATAACATTTTGCCCATTCGTATCGAGATGATTTGAATGGTAGGGCTGCAAAATTGGCATTTTAAAGAACTTTTGTCTGCCGCTAAGAGCAAAAAGGAATATAAGATGCTTTTTAGCCGTCCGGAGGGAAAGGTTGTTAGCCGCCTGGGCGTGTTGATTTCCAGAATAGCGCGCTTTTGCCCGGTTTTTCACCGAATTATCCGTTTTTACGCGCTGCTTTATCTCTATTTCAGAAATGGATTGCCGAAAATAATCGATGGTTCTTTGGGGCTATTTTAGGTGTTGGTGAAACTATCAACGCCGCGTATACCGGCGCGGCAGCCAAAGACAGAAATTCAGATGAAGGAAATTAAAGCTAATAAAGTCGGCCTGCTCGCTTCAATAAATCGTCTATATCAGGAACCTCTTTCCGGAAATATCCTGACCTGGGTGTCATTCAGCCGGGAAATTGTCTGGTACGATCCAGTTAACAGAACTGGAACATAATTTATACCTGAAAGACATATACATGTAATGATTCAGTCGTAACCAGTTACAAGGAAGCTACTATGAATAAAAACGACATGAGTCCTTTACCCACCAATACCCACGAGTGGTTTTTTAATCGTAACAGCATCATCATTTTGCTCGATATTATTCTGTTTATCGTTCTCTACAACACGCTACCCTATGAGCCGAAGGTGGTCATGGGGCTGAGTATGCTCGCTTTTATCGCCGTATTATGGTTAACGGAAGCGTTGCACGTGACCGTTACGGCAATCATGGTTCCCGTCATGGCCGTGCTGCTGGGGGTATTTAATACCCAGGCGGCGCTAAACAGTTTCGCCAACTCAACGATATTCCTTTTCCTCGGCGGTTTTGCTCTGGCGGCGGCGATGCATGTACAGGGGCTGGATAAAGTCATTGCCGATAAGGTATTAGCGATGGCGAGGGGCAAAATGCGCCTCGCGGTCTTTATGCTATTTGGCGTGACGGCGCTGCTGTCAATGTGGATCAGTAATACGGCGACGGCCGCAATGATGATGCCGCTGGTATTGGGGATCCTGAGTAAAGTCGATGGCAAAAACCGCCTTTCGACCTATGTGTTTGTGCTCCTCGGTATTGCCTATAGCGCCAGCATTGGCGGAATGGCGACCATCGTCGGCAGTCCACCGAATGCGATTGCTGCCGCCGAGGTGGGGCTCTCCTTCTTTGACTGGATGAAGTTCGGTTTCCCGGCAATGATCGTCTTACTGCCAGTCGCTATTGCGATTCTTTACCTCGTGTTCAGGCCGGAACTTAAGGGGACCTTCGAAACGAATAGTGAACAGGTCGATTGGGATAAAGGCAAAATAGTCACCCTGGCTATTTTTGGCCTTACCGTATTCTTCTGGATTTTCAGCGGACCCATTAACGATCTGCTGGGCGGTTTTAAATCCTTCGATACCATCGTGGCTTTAGGCGCCATTATATTAGTCAATTTCGCCCGGGTGGTTCACTGGAAGGATATAGAGAAAACGGCTGACTGGGGCGTGCTGTTATTATTCGGCGGCGGTATCTGCTTAAGTAATGTGTTGAAAGAGACGGGCACCAGCCTGTTCCTGGCAAACCAGATTAGCGGGATGGTGGCTCATATGGGGATATTTATTATTATCCTGGTGATTGCAACATTCGTGGTGTTTCTGACCGAGTTTGCCAGTAATACGGCCAGCGCCGCTTTGCTCATTCCCGTATTTGCCTCAGTGGCCGAAGCGTTCGGCATGTCGCCTGTAATTCTGTCGGTATTGATTGCCATTGCGGCTTCATGCGCTTTTATGCTGCCCGTGGCGACGCCGCCAAACGCTATCGTTTTCGCCACCGGCCATATCAAGCAGCAGGAGATGATGCGCGCCGGCCTGTTTTTGAATGTCGCTTGTATCGTCGTTTTGACCGGATTTAGTATGTTGTTTTGGGTATAACTTCTGATAAGCGAGTTTCCACCCAATATCTTGCAAATTAAGACTGCTGTGCGGCGAATAATCGAACGCAGTTCGATGGAGAGTCCGGTCGCAGAAAAGCAAAAACCCGCCTTTTGGGCGGGTTCTTTAAATAGTGGTGCCCGGACTCGGAATCATACCTACGATTAACGTGCTGTTTGTTATTGGTTTTGTTGATATTGCTTGCAAACAGCACCCCCATGAAGGCCCCTACATAAAATCGCTTTGGTTTGGTGAGAGGTATCACGAAAAATCGGTGTTTAAGGAGAGAGGCTTCGTTATGTGTGGAGTCAGGTCCACACATAACGGTCTGAGGTTCACATATAGCGGATGGAACTCCACACATAATGATTCGAGGTCCGCATTTAACCGCGTGACAAACTTCAATCTTTATCTTCGCATCAGCGGTGTTAACTATGATGCGCTTTTCATCCGCTTTATTCTCCTGTCGGATAGCCGTGATCCCCGGTCTGCCGTTCAGCGATTCAGTAATACGCATCAAGGCGTCATTGATGACCGCCAGATCGGTATCGCGATCAGTAAAGGTCTTATACGCCAGATCGATATCCACCGACAGGCGAGGGAAATCTTGTACAAATAAGTTGATTGCCGTGCCGCCTTTCAGGGCGAAACAGGACTCCTTCGCCACATGCGGCAGGGCAGTCATTAATAGCCTGACCTGTCGGGCATAACTATCACGCAGATCCATCTTCGACTCCTTCCGGTTTAAATGCGCGGGGAACGGTGATTTGATAATCCGGCTCCAGCCAACCGCCGGGAACGATTTGCCGTTTTCCCGAGCCTGTTTCTATACCGCTTTGATCGAGGTACTGAAAGTAAGGATGCTCATTGCGTCGGGCAAGGTAGAGCATCACGCGGTTGGTTTTAACCGAATGACTGGCGAAGAGCAGCGCCTGTAATTTACGCGGGCTAAGAAGATTCATCCCCTGAAACAGAGCATCGGCATGTTCGAACGAGATCAAGGAAGGAACGCCGCAGGCGATCTCATACGCGGCCAGTTCCGGTACGCTGCCCACTAACTGTCGGTCGCCGATTTTAAGTTGTGTCGTGAATGACGGTATATCAACGGTGAGGCCAGAGGTATACAGCGTGACAAACATCGCGGATGGTTCAAAGACGACAAACCATCCCGGCAGCTTGACGTAAGCCGGAAGCGTGAGCCAGATTTGCTGCCTGCCCGGCTCGGTATAGTGAGCATAGCCCTGTAGCGCAACGCTGGTCAGTCCCGCCACGCGAACCGGTTTTTCCCACTGCGTTTGCAGGCAATAAACCGCGTCCACCCAGTCCGGCTCACGGCCCGTCCGGCAGTATACGCCGTGCGCGATCCGCCTGAGCCAGCCATTCTGCACATAGAGGTAAGAGAGCTTACGATCTATGCCGTTACGAGTGAGCCATGACTGGAGCAACACCTGACCAGGTAGGGTGTTTTGCATCAGCCAGTTTAGATAGTTTGGCAAATGTCGTCTCTTGATAGACAATTTCGATAATTATTAAACCATTATGGTTCTCATACTCTCGCTAGTACAGGTGATTTTGGAATCATTTTGAATAGTGATATCCAAAGCATTTCTATAACTTTTTGTTTTCTTTGTTTAAATTTTATCTTTATGGATTTGTATGGTATATGAGCAACAAATGCTATACCGGTTTCATGTCGGTCATGAAGGCTTTATGGTGCTTTGAGGCCACGTATTTAATCGTGTTACGGATCTGGTGAATGACGCACAACTGCACCTCTGTCTGCGGATAAATGCTGTTTATTGCCTCCGGGAGGCCAGTCAGCCCGTCCACGCAGGCAATCAGGATGTCTTCAACGCCACGGTTTTGCAGGTCACTCAATACGGATAGCCAGAAGTTAGCGTCTTCACTTTCTGACAGATACAGGCCCAGAACTTCTTTTTTGCCTTCCAGATTCAGCGCCAGAACGGTATAAACCGCTTTGATCTGGTAACTCATCCCCAGTGCGAACAGGCGAATAATCTTGCGTTCGATCTCGTCGGACAGCGTGATCCGTGCTGCGATTAAGAAACGCAAAGTGTTCCCGACAGACGACTCGGTACGGAAAGTGGTTTATCTGGCGATCAAAGATGCGTCAAAAAATGGAGTATGCCGATCCAGAACTGGCGGCTGGCGATGAGTCGTTTTATTATCGAGTTCGGTGACCACCTGAGCGATCACCTTTAATATAGTGGCAGTTACACAGAATTACAGACAGGCTCTTCTGCTTCGGATAAATTTAGCAACGGCTTGTAACGCCGCATCCGCTTCAGGTATCTTTCCCACCGATGACTGAAATACATGCCAGAGCCCGTCCCATATCTCAATCTCAACTTGCATCCCAGCCTTTTTAGCATATCGGGAGAGGCGTAATGCATCATCGCGCAATAACTCCTCGCTTCCCACCTGAATAAATACGGGAGGAAGTCCAGACAAATCACCAAACAGGGGAGAGACAAGAGGATCGCTTCGTTCACTGTCCGAACAGTAGTATTTCACGGTCATTATCAGGTCTTCTATGCAAAGCAGCGGATCAAGATCCTTACACAGCGTTATGCTCTTACCTGAAAGTGTGAAATCCAACATGGGTGATAGCAGAACAGACGAGTCCGGCAAAGGATCTTGATGCTGTTTTAACAGGAGTAAAAGCGACATGACCAGACCACCACCACTGGAGTCTCCCGCGAGGATAATGTCCTCTGCTGAATAACCATTAGCAAGCAGCCATAAATAGGCCTGATGACAATTTAATAAGGCCGCAGGAAATCGATTTTCTGGCGCCAGAGGATATTCCAGTACCAGAGTTCGGCAACCAGAATATTGTGCGAGATAGGCAGCGAGTTTTCTGTGAGTCAGACACGAACCCTGAGAATTTCCACCTCCGTGGAAATAGAGAATAATCCTGGTATTTATCGAATCTGGATATGAAATCCACTCCGCGGTCACCTCTGTATCGTTAACAGTTTCGATACATACACCTGCAGGTAGCGTTGCCTTTATGGCTGCAGACTCCCAGACCTGGCGCTGAATGGAGAGTGGGGTATGCAAAAGAAAATGAATATTCTCATCATGATTTTCAAACAGTTTCGCTTTATAATATTTTGCTCCGTTACTCAGCATGTTCATTCCTTTAGCTGCTTACGCCAGAAATAATAATTGTCGGTAGTGCTTTTTTTTACATTTTAATAGGCATTAATTTATTTACTCATTCATACACAATCTGAGAAATACGCCACATTATAAGTTTATTAAAATTGTTCAGCTTTTTTTTATCTTTCTCTACTAACTGACAAATAGCTTACTTTTTCAACGACGCTGGTGATAAGGGTTTTCCCGCAAAACAAGCAGACCTGCGCTCAGGCAAGTGATGCAAGAGAGCGTGGGGCAGGCAAAATCCCTGGCAATGATTTTTTTCTGGCGGAGAGGGTGAGGGGACTTTGACGGGAAGCTAGTGCTAGTTCCCCAAAAGCAAAAACCCGCCTTTTGGGCGGGTTCTTTAAATAGTGGTGCCCGGATTCGGACTAACGCCGCAGGCGTTGAACAGCGCGCTTGTCGCGCTGGCCCCGAAGGGGTGAGCCGCCGTGCGGCGAATAATCGAACGGAGTTCGATGGAGAGTCCGGCCGCAGAAAAGCAAAAACCCGCCTTTTGGGCGGGTTCTTTAAATAGTGGTGCCCGGACTCGGAATCGAACCAAGGACACGGGGATTTTCAATCCCCTGCTCTACCGACTGAGCTATCCGGGCAACGGGGCGCATTAAACCTGATTCACCGCACCTCGTCAACGAAATTTATCTGTTTCGCAGCAGACTGAACAATCTATCACCACATTGCGTCAAAAGCACGCATCTTCAGGCGAAAAACGCCGTCCAGGCCACTGAAATCGGCATCGCCAGCACCAGGGCCGGCAGCATATTCACCACGGCGAACATTTTAATTCCGCAGATGCGCAGACCGGTCGCGACCAGCAGCATACCGCCGACGGCGGTGAAATCCGCCATCATCATCGGCGTGGTTAACGGCATAATCAGCGACGCGCAGGCCGCCAGCGCCAGCTGGATGGCCAGCATCGGTACGCAAATGGCCGAGACGGCCAGCCCCAGGGTGCAGGCGAAGATAGTGGCGGTAAAGAAGTCGAGAAACGCTTTGGCAATAAGAATGCTGGCGTCGCCGGTCATTCCTTCGCGCATCGCGCCGAAAATCCCGGTTCCGCTGGCGCAGAACAGCACGATTATCGCGACGTAGCTTTGAATATAGGACTCATGCGCTGAGACCTTTTTCTGCCCCTTTTTGGGCGAAAGCAGCTGCTGGAGCTTACTGACCAGCGTATTAATGCCTTTCTCCATGTTGCACACTTCGCCGAGCAGCGCGCCCACCAGCGTTGAAAGCACCATCACCGGCAGGTTGGCGCATTTGATCACCAGCAGAATGCCGATGCCCAGCGACGCGAGGCCAAAAATAGAGGTCATTGATGTACGAATCCGTTCCGGCAATCTTTGACTTAAGAGTGCGCCGAGTACGCCGCCCAAAAGGACCGCGCCGGCGTTAATAAATGGCCCTGTAACCACAGCATGACTCCTGTTAATTATCCCTAATGACTGCATTATTATGACGCTAAACGGGCCAAAAGGCTTGCGCATCCGTGGTATGGCTGCATACGTAATTCATCTTGCACGGTACATTTAAAGGTGACATGATTGCGCGAATTTTCTCCTCCCCTGAATGAGGCCGCCGTGATGACGACATCGCCGCTACATCGCCGTTGCCGCTGCGTACAGATGCGCAGGCAGCCTCGTCTTGCTACCCTTACACTGCAACTTCTGCCCACCATGCGGTGAGCGTAACGCAGGCTCACTGCAGGACAACAGTAAGATCGGACGCGGTCTGCTTTTACTGATGTCTGGCGGTCGGAGCTGGGATCCAGCCAGACCCTGACATTTCGTTGGCCAGAGCTCAGACGCCCTGGCCGAAGCCTTTTACTCTCCGGAAACGGGTATTCGCGCTCATGAAATCAATGCACATTGCCGCCAGCTGCGAGCTGGTATCCCGCCTGTCCACCCACCGTCGCGTGGTGGCCCTGGACAGTACAGATTTTACCGATGTGGCGGCAGTCGTCATTACCGTAGCGGACAGCCGCAGCGGCATCCTTGCGTTACTGAAACGCACCGGGTTCAACCTGCCGGTTTATCTGTTCAGCGAAGCTGACCACGAAAAACCAGAAGGCGTGACGGCCATCGTTAGCGGCAAAGAGCAGGAGTGGCTCGAACTGGAAGCCGCCGCCTGCGGCTATGAAGAGAACCTGCTGCCGCCGTTCTTCGATACGCTGACCCAATACGTTGAGATGGATAACAGCACCTTCGCGTGCCCGGGCCATCAGCACGGCGCCTTCTTTAAGAAGCATCCAGCGGGGAGGCAGTTTTTCGACTTCTTTGGTGAAAACGTCTTTCGCGCCGACATGTGCAACGCCGACGTTAAGCTTGGCGATCTGCTGATTCATGAAGGGTCTGCCAAACACGCGCAGAAGTTTGCGGCGAAGGTCTTCAACGCCGATAAAACCTACTTCGTCCTTAACGGCACCTCTGCGGCGAACAAAGTGGTGACCAACGCGCTGCTGACGCGCGGCGATCTGGTACTGTTTGACCGTAACAACCATAAATCCAATCATCATGGCGCGCTGATTCAGGCCGGGGCAACGCCGGTTTATCTCGAAGCGTCGCGTAATCCGTTTGGTTTTATTGGCGGTATCGACGATCGCTGCTTCGATGAGAAATACCTGCGCGAACTGATACGCGAGACGGCGCCGGAAAAAGCCGATGCGCCGCGCCCGTTCCGCCTGGCGGTGATTCAGCTAGGTACTTATGATGGGACGGTGTACAACGCCCGCCAGGTGGTCGATAAAATCGGCGGTCTGTGCGACTACATCCTGTTTGACTCGGCCTGGGTCGGCTACGAGCAGTTTATCCCGATGATGGCCGACTGTTCGCCGCTGCTGCTGGACCTGACGCCGGACGACCCGGGCATTTTTGTCACTCAGTCGGTGCACAAACAGCAGGCCGGTTTTTCGCAAACGTCGCAGATCCATAAAAAAGATAACCACCTGCGCGGACAGGAACGTTTTTGCCCGCATAAGCGGCTCAACAACGCCTTTATGCTGCACGCCTCGACCAGCCCGTTTTATCCGCTGTTCGCCGCTCTGGACGTGAATGCTAAAATTCATGAAGGAGAGAGCGGGCGCCGCCTGTGGGCTGAGTGCGTGGCGCTGGGTATTGACGCGCGCAAGGCGATTATCGCCAACTGCAAAATGATCCAGCCGTTTATTCCACCGGTGGTGGCGGGGCGTCCGTGGCAGGATCATCCCACTGAAGCCATCGCCCGCGAACGGCGCTTCTTTAGCTTTGAGCCGGGCGCGCGCTGGCACGGCTTCGAAGGCTATGCCAGCGAACAGTACTTCGTTGACCCCTGTAAACTGCTGCTGACGACGCCGGGGATCGATGCGGAGAGCGGAAAATATACCGATTTTGGCATCCCGGCGACCATTCTGGCCCACTACCTGCGCGAAAACGGCATCGTGCCGGAGAAGTGCGATCTGAACTCCATTCTGTTCCTGCTGACGCCCGCAGAGAGCGCCGAGAAGCTGGCGCAGCTGGTGGCGATGCTCGCCCAGTTTGAGCAGCATATTGAATCCGACACCCCGCTGGCCGACGTTCTGCCGACCATCTTTAATAAATATCCGGTGCGCTATCGGGATTACACCATCCGCGAGCTGTGCCAGGAGATGCATAACCTGTACGTCAGCTTTGACGTGAAGGATTTGCAAAAAGAGATGTTCCGCAAGAGGAGCTTCCCGCGCGCGGTGATGAACCCGCAGGACGCCAACCGCGAATTTATACGCGGTAACGTTGAGCTGGTGCGCTTAAGCGAAGCCGAAGGGCGCATTGCGGCGGAGGGCGCGCTGCCGTATCCACCGGGCGTGCTGTGCGTCGTGCCTGGCGAAATCTGGGGCGGGGCGGTGCTGCGCTATTTCCTGGCGCTGGAGGAAGGCGTCAATATGCTGCCGGGCTTCTCGCCGGAGCTCCAGGGGGTCTACAGCGAAACGGACCCTGACGGCATTAAGCGGCTATATGGCTATGTGCTGAAAGCATAAAAAACGCGCCCCGGTGTTATCAGCGGGGCGCGTTTTTTTATTCGTAAATCTGGGGTAAGCCGTTTATTTAATGTGCGACGGTCTGCGCCCCGGTTGGTACGCGGACGTGCTTGTACTTAAACAGCGCCACAAAGGCAAAAGCCAGAACCAGCGAATAGCCGGCGAAAATCAGCCAGACGGTTTGCCAGTCGGTAATCCCTTCGACGGTAAAGTGCTCCACCACTTTGCCGCTTACCATCCCGCCAAGTATGCAGCCGAAGCCGTTGGTCATCATCAGGAACATCCCCTGCGCGCTGGCGCGGATTTCCGGGCGAACCTCTTTTTCCACAAACACCGAACCCGAAATGTTGAAGAAGTCGAAGGCGCAGCCATAAACGATCATCGACAGTACCAGCAGCACGGTGCCGAACGGGGTCGGGTCGCCGTAAGCGAACAGGCCGAAGCGCAGCATCCACGCCACGATACTAATCAGCATCACGTTTTTGATGCCGTAGCGGCTGAGGAAGAACGGGATGGTCAGGATGAACAGGGTTTCCGAGATCTGCGAAATCGACATCATCACCGAGGCGTGCTGCACGATAAAGCTGCTGGCGAACAGCGGATCTTTATCAAAGCTGTGCAGGAAGGTGTTGCCGAACATATTGGTGATTTGCAGTTCGGCGCCCAGCATCATCGAGAAAATAAAGAAGATCGCCATACGTTTGTTTTTAAACAGCGCGAAGGCATCAAGGCCCAGCATGGCGGTCCAGCTCTGGTTTTTCTGCTGATTGGCCACCGGAATATGCGGCAGCGTCAGGGTGAAGAGCACCAGCAGCAAGGAGAGCGCCGCGCCGATATAGAGCTGCATATGGCTCAGTTCAAAGCCGGAGAAGCTGACGCCCCACATGGCGAGGATAAAACCAATGGTGCCCCAGATACGAATCGGCGGGAAATCGGTCACGATATCCATATCCGCAGACTGCAGGCGGTAGTACGAAATGGTGTTAATCAGCCCCAGAGTTGGCATATAGGCCAGCGAGTTGAGCAGGATGACGAGGAACATTTCGCCCGGCGTGGTGACCTGGGCGGCGAGCCACAGCGTCAGCGCGCCGACCAGATGGCAAATGGCATAAACCCACTTGGCGCTGATCCATTTATCGGCAACGATACCAAGCAGCGTCGGCATAAACACCGCGGCGATACCGAGTGAGCTATAGACCGCTCCGATGGCCGCACCGTCGAACTTGAGGGTGACGAACATATACGAGCCGAGCGTGGTCAGCCAGCTTCCCCAGAGGCAGAACTGCAGGAACGACAGTACTTTGAGCTGCAGCTTAAGATTCATGTTTTGATCCTCACGGATATAGAATTGTTTTGTGTTTTAAATAACATTTATGGCGTTATTTTGGTTGGATTCTATCATTTATGCGATGGATGCTTTTGTTAACTGCCGCAGAAAATCGCAAAACAGTTGCGCAACTCTATTGTGTATAGCAGAAGGAAGGCGCCCCGGAGGAAACAGGGGCGCTGAAGGGGGATTACCTGCGGCGGTAGCCTTTCTGTGCAGAGTTAACCTTGTACAGATAGCGGCGCGACTCGGCGGAGGGGTGACGGCTGGTGATGGTTTGATAAACATCGCCCGGCGTCATGTTGTTGATGATATTCGCCGCCTGAACCTTATCGCTGGAGAAGACCCGCAGCACGCTGCCCGCGCCGCCGTTATAGGCGGTGATGACCGCATAGCGACGCGAGGTCGGGTTGGTGATGCCGGACAAATAGACGTTGTTCAGCATCGCCAGATAGGCGGTGCCGGTGTCGATGTTATTGACCGGATCGAACAGATAGCTGCGGCTCGGCAGGCCTGATTTGCCCTGCGAACGGAACACGTCCTTCCCGGCGCTGTGCTGCACCACCTGCATCAGCCCCAGCGCGTCGGCGTGGCTGACCGCATAGGGGTTAAAGGAAGATTCGGTTTGCATAATTGCCAGGATCAGCGATTCATCAACGCCGTATTTGCGCGATGCCTGACGGACCATGCCAATGTATTTATGCGCGCGTTTGTCGAGGTGGTTCGGCACCAGGTTGATGGTGATGCTGTAGATCATGCGCGGGCCGTTGCTGCGGCTTTTCAAGCGCGTTTGCAGCAGATAGTCGGCGAAGCGCGAGGCGCGCCACTCCCAGCGAATCGACTCGCCGGTGTTATCCACCACCTGACCGTACAGGAACGGCTCTTTTGAAATCTGAATATCATCGACGTCGGAATAGAGGTCGATGGAGTTCGGGTCGTCGCCCATCAGCAGGGTTTTAATAATCGCCTGGCGCAGGCGACCGGCCGGGTCGGTCCCGGCGATGGTTTCGACGGTAATCGTCCCCGCATCAAAGTTGATATGGCTACGGGTCTGATACTGGTCGGTGTATTTGACGTAGTCCTTCGGCCCGGCGAGCAGAACTTCGTTATAACCCCAAATATTCTCGATGTTATGGGCGAACTGGCCCATCAGAATGTCAAAGCCGTTGGTGTCCTTCACCCACGCCTCGTTGTACTCGGCGCCTTTTTTGGTTGAGCTGGAACACGAAACGAGCAAAGGCGCAATCAGCGCTAGCGCTAAGTATTTTTTCATCATTCCGGGAGTGCGTGTTGTGTTTATTGTTGTAAAGGGCCGTCAGGCCCTTACTGTTTTTCTGGCGGCGTGTAGCCTTCGATGTGCACGTCTTTACCTTCAAACAGGAACTGAACCATCTCCTGCTCCAGCAGTTTGCGATGCTCCGGGTTCATCATGCTGAGTTTTTTCTCGTTGATCAGCATCGTCTGCTTATGCTGCCACTGGGCCCAGGCTTCTTTGGAGATTTCGTTATAGATGCGTTTGCCCAGCTCGCCCGGGTACAGCTGAAAATCCTGGCCCTCGGCTTCACGCTGCAGGAAAGTACAAAAAATCGTTCTGCTCATTCTTAATCCTCTTTAATCGCCAGAAAGCTAAACCGGTGCTCCGGCTTTTAACTGTTGCAACAAGCGCTCCACGGGAGCCGCCAGACCGACGGACGGCGGCTGCGCTAAGTTATACCAGAGTGCGCCCCCTTCATCCATGCATGCGCCGGATGAGTGCACTGTAAGCCACATCGGCACAATATCCAGATGGAAATGGCTGAAAGTGTGGCGGAACGCGGTTAATTGCGTCAGATTATCGGTCTTAATCTGACGCTGGGCCAACCACGCCCGCAGCGCATCTTCATCCTCAAACTGCGGGAAGCAGAACAAACCGCCCCATAAGCCCACCGGCGGGCGCTGGGAGAGGAACACCTCGTCACCGTGCTGCATCAGCAGGAAATAGCCGGTACGCTCGGGGATCGTCTGTTTCGGTTTTTTGCCTGGGTATTGAGCCCATGAATGATTTGCGTAGGCCACGCAGCCGTTATTCAGCGGACAGAGCTCGCATTTTGGTTTAGAGCGGGTACACACCATCGCCCCGAGGTCCATCATGGCCTGGTTAAAACGCTCGACGCCTTTGGCCGGCGTGACGTCCTCGCCGATCTCCCACAGGCGTTTCTCAACCTCTTTTTTCCCCGGCCAACCGCTGACAGCATAGCAGCGCGCGAGCACGCGCTTCACGTTACCGTCGAGAATCGGATAATGCTGACCGAGAGAAAGGGATAAAATCGCGCCGGCGGTAGAGCGGCCCACGCCCGGCAGCGCGGCGACTTCATCGAAGGTCTGCGGGAATTTGCCGTCGTGCAGGGTGGCCACCTGCTGCGCCGCTTTATGTAAATTGCGCGCGCGGGCGTAATAGCCCAGGCCGGTCCACAGATGCAGGACTTCATCAAGGGGCGCGTTCGCCAGGTCGGTAATCGTTGGGAAACGCGCCATAAAGCGTTCAAAATAGGGGATGACCGTCGCCACTTGTGTTTGTTGCAACATCACCTCGGAGAGCCATACTTTGTAGGGCGTCTTGCCGATTTGCCAGGGCAGGGTTTTACGCCCGTATTTGTCGTACCAGTCCAGCACCTGGGCTGAAAATTGCGCGGCGGGAAAAGTCAAAGCTACGGCTCCGGGATAGCGATTATAAGGTGGCAGATTGCAGCACAAGGGCGAGAGGCTGTAAACCCTTGCATCCGCCGGGTAACTTTGGATAATGCCCGTTTTCCGAACACTCTCACAAGCAGACTTAACTTTTATGAAAAACGACGTCATATCTCCGGAATTCGATGAAAACGGCCGTCCGCTGCGCCGTATTCGCAGCTTCGTCCGTCGTCAGGGCCGCCTGACCAAAGGTCAGCAGCATGCGCTGGACAATATTTGGCCGGTGATGGGCGTTGAATTTAACGATGCGCCACTCGATTTCGCCGCGCTGTTTGGCCGTGAGGCGCCGGTCACGCTGGAGATCGGTTTCGGTATGGGCGCTTCGCTGGTGGCGATGGCGAAAGAGAAGCCGCAGCAGAATTTCCTCGGCATTGAAGTGCACTCGCCGGGCGTCGGCGCCTGCCTGGCGTCCGCCGAAGAAGAGGGCGTGCAGAACCTGCGCGTCATGTGCCACGATGCGGTGGAAGTGCTGCATACGATGATTCCGGATAACTCCCTGAGCATGGTGCAGCTGTTTTTCCCTGACCCGTGGCACAAAGCGCGTCATAATAAGCGCCGTATCGTTCAGCCGCCTTTTGCCGAACTGGTGAAAAGTAAACTGAAGCTGGGCGGCGTCTTCCATATGGCGACCGACTGGGAGCAATATGCCGAGCATATGCTGGAGGTGATGTCCTCGCTTGAAGGGTATCGTAACCGGTCTGAAAGCAACGACTATGTGCCGCGCCCGGAATCGCGCCCGGTAACCAAATTTGAACAGCGTGGCCATCGTCTTGGCCACGGCGTATGGGACTTAATGTTCGAGAGGGTGAAATAATGGCAACGAATCGTAGCCGTCGTCTGCGTAAAAAGATGCATATCGACGAGTTTCAGGAAGTGGGTTTTTCCGTCGCGTGGCGTTTCGCGGATGGAACCAGCGAAGAGCAGATCGACCAGACCGTTAACGATCTGATTGATGAAGTGATTGAGCCTAATAAGCTGGCCTTTGACGGCAGCGGTTATCTTTCCTGGGAAGGCCTGATCTGCCTGCAGGAAATCGGCAAATGCACCGAGGAACACCAGGCCATCGTACGTAAATGGCTGGAAGACCGCGGGCTTGCCGATGTACGCACCAGCGAACTTTTTGATATCTGGTGGGACTAAGTTTGACAAGGGTCGGCAACTGCCGGCCCGTTTTGTCTGAAGGGAGTTAAATGATGCGCAAAACGCTGTTGGCATTGGCGCTTTCCGTCACCGCTTTGTCCGCGCATGCGGACTACCAGTGTAGCGTCACGCCGCGTGACGATGTCATCCTCAGCCCGCAGCAGGTGCAGGTAAAAGGCGAAAACGGCGATCTGGTGATTAAGCCGGACGGCAACCTGACCTTTAACGGTAAAGCGTATTCCCTGAACGCCGCTCAGCGCGAGCAGGCTCAGGACTATCAGGCTGGCCTGCGCAGCAGCCTGCCGTGGATTGATGAAGGCGCCCGCACGCGGGTAGAAAAAGGCCGCGCCGCGCTGGATAAAATTATTACCGAACAGGTGGGGGCCAGCAGCAGCATGCATAGCCGCCTGACCAAGCTTGATGCGCAGCTGAAAGCGCAAATGAGCCGCATAATTGAACATCGTAACGATGGCCTGACCTTTCACTATAAAGCCATCGATCAGGTGCGCGCCGACGGCCAGCAGCTGGTAAATCAGGCGATGGGCGGCATTCTGCAGGATAGCATCAACGAGATGGGGGCGAAGGCGGTTCTTAAAGGCGGCGGTAACCCGCTGCAGGGGATCCTCGGCAGCCTTGGCGGCCTGCAAACGGCCATTCAGGATGAATGGAAAAACCAGGAAGCCGATTTCCAGCAGTTTGGTAAGGATGTCTGCAGCCGCGTGGTCTCCCTCGAAGAGAGCCGCAAAGCGCTGGTAGGGTCGTTAAAGTAAGTTTTATTTCGCTACCTGCGTTCGCAGGTAGCGATTATGGTTAGTCGATCACATCAGCCCCAGCAGCTGCGGAATAAACAGCGAGATCTGCGGGATATAGACAATCATCATCAGCGCGATCAGCAGGGCGGCGTAGAACGGCAGCAGCGGTTTGATGAGCTGCTGAATTTTCACGCCGGAAATGGAGCAGCCAACGAACAGCGCGCTGCCTACCGGCGGCGTCAGCAGACCGATGCACAGGTTGGCGACCATCATGATGCCGAAATGCACCGGGTCCATCCCTAAATCCTGCGCGATGGGCAGGAATATCGGCGTGAAAATCAGCACCGCCGGGGTCATGTCCATAAAGATCCCAACGATTAACAGCACGATATTAATCAGCAGCAGAATCACCACCGGGTTTTCTGACACCCCCATTAGCGCATCGCTTATCATGTAGGGAATGTCGGCGTTGGTCATCGCCCACGACATGCCGACGGAAAAGCCGATCAGCAGCAGCACGATAGAGGTCATCACCACCGATTCAAGGATCAGCTTCGGCAGATCGCGCCATTTCACTTCCCGATAAATGAGCACCGACAGGATAAAGGTGTAGACCACGGCGATAGCCGACGCTTCGGTAGCGGTAAAAATGCCGCCGAGGATCCCGCCCATCACAATAATCACCAGCAGCAGGCTGGGCAGGGCGGCGAAAAACGCTTTTGCCGCCTGGGCGCAGGTGGGGCGTTCAGAAACCGGATAGCCGCGACGTTTAGCAATGACGGCACAGACCACCATAATAGCCAGGCCCATCAGAATGCCCGGCAGATAGCCGGCCATAAACAGCGACGCGACCGACACGCCGCCCGCCGTCAGGGAAAAGACGATCAGCACGTTTGACGGCGGAATAAGCAGGCCCGTGATGCACGACGAGACGTTCACCGCCGTGGAGAAAGCCGGATCGTAGCCTTTCTGGGTCTGAATGGGGTTCAGCGTGCCCCCTACCGCGGCGGCGGCGGCGACCGCCGAGCCTGAAATCGAGCCGAACATCATGTTTGCCAGCACGTTGACGTGGCCCAGAGAGCCCGGTACGCGTCCGACCATCACCTGAGCCAGATTGATTAAGCGTATGGCAATCCCGCCGCTGTTCATCAGCGTACCGGCAAAGATAAAGAAGGGAATGGCCAGCAGGGCGAAGTTATCGAGGCCGTTCGCGAGGCGCTGTGAAACGGTAATCACCGCGATATCCCACGGGAACATCAGCAGCATTGAACCGACGGTGGCGATGCCGATGGAGAAGGAGATAGGTACGCCAATAAAAACCAGAATAAAGAAAGAGCCAAATAGCATCAGTGCGATATAGCTGTCCATCAATTTGCCCCCGCTTCAGCGTGCTTCATGTTTTTTAGCCCGTTGCTGACAAAACATACTGCGTAAAACATCATAATGAGGCCGGTTAACGGCAGGATCAGATAGACGTAGCCCATGGGGATCTGCATTGCCGCTGAGACCTGGGAGGTCGACAGCGTTTTTTCAATCAGCTTCACGCCGCCGGTCATAATCACCGATCCGGCAAAAATAAAGATCAGCAGATTAATGATGACGCTGAGCAGCGCCTGCCTGCGGGGAGGGAGCGTCATCGCCAGTAAGTCGATAGCCAGATGACGCTGGGCGCCGACGGTATATGCCGCACCCAGTAGCCCGACCCAGATCATCAAAAAGCGCGCCAGCTCGTCGGTCAGGGTGCTGGGCTGGTTGAGTACATAGCGGCTGAACACCTGCCAGACGACGCAAACAACCAGCGCAATCATAACGGCGACGGAGAATGCGGCGATCGTGCGGTCCACCGCCAGCTTTATGCGGTTAAGTATCATCATTGTTTTCCCGATGAAAGCGGGCCAGCGGCTGGCCCGCTAAGTGTTATTCGGCGGCAGCTTCAAATTTGGCCAGCAGGGCGGCCTGCTTCGGATCTTTTTTGAACTCATCAAACAGCGGCTGCACGGCGGCGCGGAACGGCGCTTTATCCACTTTGATAATTTCGCCGCCCATGGCTTTGGCCTGCGCGCGGGTGTCGGCGTCGATCTTGTCCCACAGTTTTTGCTGATACGCTTCGGAAGCTTTCGCCGCCTTGATCAGGATTTGCTGCTGATCCGGCGTCAGTTTGTCCCAGGTTTTACTGGAGATAACGAGGAAATCCGGGATGGAGGCATGTTCATCTTCTGAGAACACTTTCGCGATTTCGATATGGCGCGTTTGCACCCAGGAAGGCACGTTGTTCTCCGCGCCGTCCACCACGCCCTGCTGCATGGCGGTATAAACTTCACCAAAGGAAATAGGGGTTGGCGAACCGCCCATTAATTCGACCATTTTTAAGGTTGTCGGGCTGGCCTGGACGCGGATCTTCAATCCTTTTAAATCTTCCGGTTTAGTGATGGGCTTTTTGGCGTAAAAACTGCGGGTCCCGGCAACATAGGCGGAAAGCGCAAAGAATCCTTTATCTTTCGTGGACTCCATAATTTCCTTGCCCACGTCACCAAAGACGACTTTATTGAAGTGATTCTGATCTTTAAACAGGAACGGTAAATTATATATCGCGTAGACGTTATCGAATGATTCCAGATCGCTGGCGGAACCTTTGGTCATATCCAGCGCGCCGTTTTGTAATAGCTCCATCGTTTCGCGCGCGCTGCCCATCTGGCTACTGGGATATATACGAATCTTCATATCACCGTTGGAAAGTTGGTTAACCTCTTTGGACATCGCCTCAAAGGCCTGATGGACAACGTGGCTACGTTCGAGGTTATGTGCCAGTTTTAACGTGACTTTTTCAGCTGCGCTGGCGCCGGAAGCGAGCAGGGCAAGCAGAGATACACACGCCAGAGAACGAGAAAAAGAGAGTTTTTTCATGAGTCGGCTCCATGCACTTAGGGTAATTGGTCAATATCTTAAAGGGTATTCCTTGTTTCTGTATGACATATTATTCTTGTTGTCGTACATCTTTAAGCTGTCTGACTCACACTTTTTCGCAATCAGGCGATCAAATACGTATTTTTGTGCGGTAGGTTATATTTATTTTTAATAAATGAATGTGAATTTATTTTTATTGGAAATGTTGAATTGAGATGATTCGGAAATAGCGATATTGATATTTCGGGAAAAGCGAATAATTAATTATCCCGTTATTGTTATAACGGGATAAGCATAGCGAGGTTTATTCGCTGAGGAATAATTCGAGAAGGGAGTTCAAAAAGAGCTTACCGTGCTCGGTAATCTGCCAGCAGCGCTCATCTTCCGTCAGATAGCCCTCAGCAATGGCGGCATCGATTTGCGGACGGATTGTACGCTCATCAAGCCCGGTGTAGCGGCTGAATTCATCTCGCGGCGCCGCTTCCAGCAGGCGGAAACGGTTCATAAAGAACTCGAACGGCTTATCCGCATCTTCCACATCATGCTGGCGCTCCAGATAACGGCCTTCCATATAGCCGCGCGGGTGGCGGGTTTTCGCCGTCCGCAGAATGCGCCCGTCCGGGAAGGTCACTTTGCCGTGCGCGCCGCAGCCAATGCCCAGGTAGTCGCCAAAGCGCCAGTAGTTCAGGTTATGCTGGCACTGATACCCCGGCTTAGCGTAGGCGGAGGTTTCATATTGTTGATAGCCCGCCGCGCTGAGCAGGCTGTGCCCCTGCTCATAAATATCCCACAGCGCGTCGTCGTCCGGCAGGGTCGGCGGGCGCGAGCCAAACAGGGTGTTTGGCTCAATGGTCAACTGGTACCAGGAGAGATGCGGCGGATTGAGCGCAATCGCCTGACGCAGGTCGTCCAGCGCCTCTTCCAGAGACTGATCCGGCAGACCGTGCATTAAATCGAGGTTAAAGCTGCGCAGTCCCAGACCGCTTGCCAGGTTTGCCGCGCGTTTGGCTTCCTGCGGCCCGTGGATGCGCCCGAGACGCTGGAGCTTTTGTTCGCTAAAGCTCTGTACGCCGATGGAGATGCGATTAATACCTGCGCGCTGATACTCGACAAAACGATCCGCTTCTACGGTGCCGGGGTTGGCTTCCATCGTGATTTCCGCGTTGTCCGCCAGGGGAAGAGCTTCCCGCACGCCGTCGAGCAGGGTTTGCATCGCCGGGCCTGAGAGCAGGCTCGGCGTACCGCCGCCGATGAAAATAGTCCCGATTTCACGTCCCTGCGCATAGTGGGCGTCGGCCCGCAGATCGTTCAGCAGATGCTGAACGTAGTCGTCGTGCGGTACCTCGCCCTTCAACGCATGCGAGTTGAAATCGCAGTACGGGCATTTTTGCACGCACCACGGGATGTGAATATAGAGGCTCAGGGGCGGCAAATTAGCCATTACGTAAGGCTTCCAGTAACAGTTTGAGCGCGCGTCCGCGGTGGGAAATGGCGCTCTTTTCTTCACGGCTCAGCTCCGCTGCGGTTTTACCTTCCGTCGGAACAAAAAATATCGGGTCGTAACCAAAGCCGCCGCTGCCTGCGGCTTCGCGAGCGATGATGCCCGGCCAGCTGCCGTGGCAAACCAGCGGGGTGGGATCTTCCGCATGGCGCAGATAGACCAGCACGCAGTGGAATTGCGCCTGGCGCCGATCGTCAGGCACGTCGCGCAGCGCGTCGAGCAGCTTTTCGAGATTGCGCTGGTCGGTCGCGTCTTCGCCGGAATAGCGGGCGGAATAGATGCCGGGCGCGCCGCCTAACGCATCGACGGCCAGACCTGAGTCATCGGCGATGGCCGGGAGGCCGGTAATCTGCGCGGCATGACGCGCTTTCAGAATGGCGTTTTCGATAAAGGTCAGGCCGGTTTCCTCTGCGGAATCCACGCCCAGTTCGGTTTGCGCCACGATATCGAGGCCAAAATCTGCCAGCAGCGAGGCCAGCTCGCGCACTTTCCCGGGATTGCCGGTGGCGAGAACAACTTTTTGCATATGAGATCCTGTTTATTCTTTCAGGGCGGCGACCCCATCGGGGATCTGCTGCGGATGAATGATTTTTATCTGTTTGTGGCGGCCCAGTTCGCCTTTCTCAATAAGCACCTGGCTTTTCGCTACGCGAAACTGTTTGGCGAGGAATTTTACCAGATGGGCGTTGGCCTGGCCGTCAACGGGAGGCGCGGTAATGGCGACTTTAAGCTCGTCGCCATGTAAACCAACGATGCTGTCGCGGCTGGCCTTAGGCTGAATATACAGCCGTAAGACCAAGCCATCAGCGCAGGCTTCGACGGCACTCATAGCGCCATCCACAGCCCCGGAAGCAGAACGTTGCCGGTAGCCTGCAACAGTTCGGCGATACCCATGTTGATCACGTACAGCAGCAGAACCAGCACCATCGGCGAGAAATCAATGCCGCCCATCGATGGCAGCAGTCTGCGGATCGGACGCAGCAGCGGATCGGCCAACTGCATCAGGACATATTCCACCGGGCTGCGTCCCTGGCTTACCCAGCTCATGATTGCCATGAGCAGGAGAACCCAGAAGATCAGCGAGCCGACGGTTTTAATGAGGATCAGCAGCGCGGAGATCCAGATAATCGGCTGGAAGGTGACGACCATAAACAGCACGATAGCTTTCACGACGCAGAGAATAAAGGCGACCAGCAGGGAGGCGCTGTCGAGCGGCCCCATCGCCGGGATAATGCGGCGCAGCGGCCCAACGACAGGCTGCGTAGCCTTGACCACGAACTGCGAAAACGGGTTATAAAAGTCGCAGCGCGCCCACTGCATCCAGACGCGTAACAACACGACCATTGTGTAAAGCTCAATGACCGTTGAGAGCAGGAAAGTCAACGTCTTCATGGCGTTCCTCAGATTCCTTATTTTTTGCTGTAGTCGCGCGCGCCGAAAATTGCGGTTCCGATGCGCACCATAGTGCTTCCCGCCGCGATGGCGGCTTCCATATCATCCGACATTCCCAGCGACAACGTATCGACGGTAGGGTAGTGCGTTTTTAGCCGCGCAAATGCTACCGCCATTTGTTGGGCGACGGCAAACTGCCTTACATATTCTGACTCTGGCGCGGGAATGGCCATTAAACCGCGCAGCTGCAGATTCGGCAGTTTCGCGATCTCTGCCGCCAGCGCGTCCAGCTCGTCAACGGGAATGCCCGACTTGCTCTGCTCATCGCTAATGTTGATTTGAATCAGCACGTTGAGTGGCGGCATGTGAGCAGGGCGCTGTTCACTGAGGCGAGCGGCGATTTTGAGTCGATCGACGGTATGGCACCAGTCAAAATGCTCGGCCACCAGGCGGCTTTTATTGGACTGCAGCGGCCCGATAAAGTGCCACTGTAGCCCGCTTGCCCCGGTCTCTTGAAAGTAGCGGATTTTCTCCACCCCTTCCTGAACATAGTTTTCGCCAAACGCGACCTGGCCTGCGGCCATCGCTTCTTCGATAGCGCTCGCAGGTTTCGTTTTACTGACTGCAAGCAGCGTAACTTCTTCTGGAGCACGGCCGCAGCGTGCGGCAGCGGCTGAGATTTTGTCCCGGACCTGTGCCAGGTTATGCGCAATATCGTTCATATACCGAGGATGAGTTATGGAACTGGAAGAAATAGTGGCCCTTAGTGTAAAGCATAACGTCTCCGATCTACACCTGTGCAATGCTTCAACGCCGCGCTGGCGTCGCCAGGGCAAGCTGGAGCCCGCGCCTTTTACCTCTCCGGATATTGGCAAGATACTCGCTGATTGGCTCAACGCCGAGCAGCTCGCCCAGTGGCAGGCCTGCGGGCAGGTTGATTTCGCGCTGACTCCGGCCGGCGGCCCGCGCCTGCGCGCCAGCGCATTTGTCCACAACCGCGGCCTGTCGCTGGCCCTGCGTCTGCTGGCGGAAACCTGTCCGCAGCTGGCGGATCTCGGCGCGCCGGCCGCCTTAACGGAGCTGCTCAATGAGGAGAGCGGGCTTATCCTGGTCACGGGCGCCACCGGTAGCGGGAAATCCACCACCCTGGCGGCGATGGTGGGCTATCTTAATCAGCGCCTCAATGGCCATATCCTGACGCTGGAAGATCCGGTTGAGTTTATTCATCACAGCGAGCGCTGCCTGATCCAGCAGCGGGAAATCGGTCGTCACTGCCCCTCATTTGCCGCGGCCCTGCGCGCTGCGCTGCGTCAGGACCCGGATGTCATTCTGCTAGGGGAACTGCGTGACAGCGAAACGATCCGCCTGGCATTGACCGCGGCGGAGACCGGACATCTGGTTATGGCGACGCTGCATACGCGCGGTGCGGCACAGGCGGTTGAAAGGCTGGTGGATGTTTTTCCCGCTCAGGAGAAAGAGCAGGTTCGTAGCCAGCTGGCGGGAAGTTTATGCGCGGTGCTGGCACAAAAATTGTTTCCGGATACTGCTGGCGGAAGAGTTGCGCTATACGAGCTTTTGGTTAATATCCCGGCGGTGGCGAATTTGATCCGCGAGGGGAAAACGCATCAGCTGCCCGGCGTGATGCAAACCGGGCAGCAATTCGGGATGCAAACTTTTACGCAAAGCTTTCAGCAACGTACGGCTGCGGGTCTTTTATAGCTGCATCTTTTATATTCAGACATCATACCAATGGCTTGTTATGATAATGTTTTATTAATGTTTGGTATCATTATTTTATATTACAAATAAGTACCTAAAATTAAGCCGAATAATGCACGCTATGAAAAACGAATTGACATAAACCTCCCATAACCAGGAAAAAAGTTTGATAATCTTTTGACTCTCTTAAGGCATTCGATTTATGCTGTTTACAGGGATAGGAAAATTCCCATGGAATAATGTTTCAAGGTGTAAGTTTGGTTTGAATTTATAAATACACCAGCGATCGTATTCTTGTTAATTCATTTAACCGCTATGAAGGCGGGAATCAACTAAGGAGAGTTTTAAGTGATTAATTTATCTGAGAATTCGGCTTTTTCTCACCAGGTTACTTTTATTACTCACCCCTCTATTCAAAGCAAAGCATTCGCAACCTGGCTGGCTGAGAAGTTATCTGCATCAGTCGTTCTGCAAAATATTAACAAACCCCTCGCGCAGCGTCTTTTGAAAGATTCTGTAATATTATTTGATATTGCAGTTTCAAATAAAAAGTTGAATAGCGTATGGCGTGACATTATTCGTCTGCAGGCGGATAACCCCCGTTTATTGATTATCAATAGCGCGCAAAAGTATGAGCTCTACGAAATGGCGCAGTGGCCAGCGCTGTACGGCGTTTTCCGTCATGACGATGATGAATCGCGCTTAATTGAGGGCGTTAAGGCTGTGCTGAACGGCGAACAGACGGCTGAATTGAGCGTGATGCACCCGGCGATGTATGCTGCGGATCATGTATCGGCGCCTGCGGAAAATTCACCGCTGACCGAGCGTGAATGTGAAATCCTGAATGAACTTCGCTGCGGGGCGACCAATCTGGATATTGCCCGCGCGCTGTTTATCAGTGAAAACACGGTGCGTACCCATCTGTACAACGTGTTCCGTAAGCTAAGCGTGAAGAACCGGACTCAGGCGGTCAGCTGGGCGAATGAGCATTTGCGCCACTAAAAATGAAATCAGGATGATGGCGCCTGCCGCTGCGGTAGGGCGCCATCATTGATGTTCAGAAACTTTGCTCGAAGTAGCTTTCCAGAATAATGACTGCAGAAGCGGAATCCACGCTGCCTTTATTGAGCGCCCGGAATCCACCGTGTTCGAATAGCCCGGCTCTGGCTTCAACCGTGCTCAGACGTTCATCATGCAGGGTTATTTGCACGCCGAAGCGGCCGTGGATTTTATTCGCGAAGTTGCGCGCGCGCGCGGTGAGGGGCTGTTCCGTACCGTCCATATTCAGCGGCAGGCCGACAATCACGGCTTCGGGCTGCCACTCTTTCAGCAGCTTTTCGATAATATTCCAGTCAGGCTTACCGTCCTGCGCTTTCAACGCGGGAAGGGGGCGGGCAGTGCCTGTGATGCGCTGCCCTACGGCGACGCCAATGCTTTTGGTGCCAAAATCAAAGCCTAAAAAAGTGCCGCTCATTACGCATGCCCCGCTTCGGCTGGCATCGTCACGATATCGATGCCAATGAGCTTCGCAGCATCGCGCCAGCGGTCAGCTATCGGCGTGCTGAACAAAATATTCCGATCGGCCGGCGCGGTGAGCCAGGCGTTATCCAGAATCTCTTGCTCCAGCTGGCCTTTCTCCCAGGAGGCATAGCCCAGCGCAACCAGCACGTTGTCCGGCTGTTTATCCGTACCCAGCGTTTCGAGCACGTCGCGGGAGGTGGTGATCACCGTGTTATCGGAAATACGAATGCTGGAAGAAAAGTCGGAAGGCGGCGAATGCAGTATAAAACCCCGATCCTCGGCCAGCGGGCCGCCAACCATCACCGGTTTATCCAGGCGAATCTCGGGATTGCGCGGTTCAGGCGTGATTTTTAACTTCTCCAGGATCCCTTCAACCTGCAGATTTTCCATCGGCTTATTGATGATGATGCCCATGGCACCGTCATCGTTATACTCGCAGATATAGACTACGGAGCGACGGAACATCGGGTCCTGGAGAGCAGGCATGGCAATTAGAAAGTGATGCTGTAAATTCATTGTCAGAGGTTCTGTTCCTGGTTCAAAAAAGCAGCACCCAGTATGCGGGTAAAGCAAGGGAGTGTCGATTCACTTTATCTTGCAGGCTCAAGGCGCGTTGTCGGTATGAACCTGAGCGTGAATCTCCTGAGCTGGCTCCAGGCTACAGGCGCTGGCCTGTAGCCTGAATAAGCGCTTTATTTATTGAGGCGCTTCTCGATGGCATCCATCAGCATCCCGGTAATGGAAATCGGGAAGGCGGCTTCGATTTCACGTACGCAGGTGGGGCTGGTGACGTTAATCTCCGTCAGGCGATCGCCAATGATATCCAGACCGACGAAGATTAAGCCTTTGGCCTTCAGCGTCGGGCCCACGCGGCGGGCGATGGCCCAGTCGCTTTCGGTCAGCGGGCGCGCTTCGCCACGACCACCGGCCGCAAGGTTACCGCGGGTTTCGCCGCCCTGTGGGATACGGGCCAGGCAGTAAGGAACCGGCTCGCCGTCAACCACCAGCACGCGCTTATCGCCATCTTTAATGGCCGGCAGATAGTTCTGCGCCATGCAGTAGCGGCTGCCCAGCTCGGTTAGCGTCTCGGTAATCACGCCGAGGTTGGGGTCACCCTCTTTAACGCGGAAAATGGAGGTGCCGCCCATACCGTCCAGTGGTTTGAGAATGACATCGCCATGTTTTTCCCAGAAGGCTTTCAGCTGGGCTTTATTACGGGTGACCAGCGTTTCCGGAGTCAGCTCGGAGAACCAGGCGGTAAACAGCTTTTCGTTACAGTCGCGCAGGCTCTGCGGCTTATTGACGATCAGCGTGCCTTGCTCTTCGGCGCGTTCGAGGATGTAGGTCGCGTAGATAAACTCGGTATCGAACGGCGGATCTTTACGCATCAGAATGACGTCAAGGTCCGCCAGAGGCAGATCCTGTTCGCCGTTGAACGCGTACCATTTATCGTAGTTCTGCTCGACGCTCAGCTTACGCGTACGAGCGCGGGCTTCGCCGTTGATTAAGTACAGATCGTTCATCTCCATATAATGGAGTTCATAGCCGCGACGCTGCGCCTCCAGCAACATGGCGAAGCTGGTGTCTTTCTTGATGTTGATGGTTGCGATGGGGTCCATCACGATGCCGAGCTTAATCATTGTTCTTCTCCGTTAACGCTTCAACCTAAGTCGCCAAAACGCACCTGCAGGGCGGTAATAGCAGTGAGCGCAGTTGTCTCTGTACGCAGAACGCGCGGTCCCAACAGGATATCAGTAAACCGGTAGCGAGCGGTCATCGCTATCTCTTCTGCCGAAAGCCCGCCTTCCGGGCCAATCAGCAGCCGGATACGTTCGACCGGCAGCGGCAGCGTATTAATGCTGGCGCTGGCGCGAGGGTGCAAATTAAGCTTCAGGCCCTCGTCCTGCTCCGCGCACCAGGCTTCAAGCTGCATGGCGGGGCGGATCTCCGGCACCACGTTGCGGCCGCTTTGCTCGCAGGCGGCAATGGCGATTTTTTGCCACTGCTGGATCTTCTTCTGCAAACGTTCGGCGTCCAGTTTAACGCCACAGCGCTCGGAAAACAGTGGCGTTATGAGGCTTACGCCAAGTTCGATCGATTTCTGGATGGTGAATTCCATTTTTTCGCCGCGGGACATCACCTGGCCTAAATGGATATGCAGCGGGGATTCACGGTTATCCATTTTGCAGCTCTGAACGTCAACCAGAACGTTTTTCTTACCTGCCTCGACAATGACCGCCTCGAAGACCTGATTGCTGCCGTCAAAAAGCTCAATTGTCTGGCCTTTGCCCATGCGTAAAACGCGACCGACGTGGTTGGCCGCGTCGTCGGAAAGAGCTATCTGGCTACCCGTGGTAATCGGTTCCGGGTGATGGATGCGAGGAATGCGCATGCTTGATATTCCGTTCTTTGCGCAGATATTCTCCTCCCCCATGACAGGGGAAGGAGTGAAGCTGCAAATTAACAATTGCCGCTAGTGTAGGTTAGCTCTTTTGCGCCTGGCAAGCCTGCAGGACGTAAGGATTATGGTTGCCCTGAACTTTTGCAATACGCGCGTCGCGTTCGCACTCCCAGGTTGTTACCGGATACAGCTTATCCCAGGCGGTAAACAGCTGGGTTTGCTGGCGGGAAAGATTGAGCTGGTAGCGGTCGCGCATATAGAAGTAGGTTCTGGCGATAGCGCCCCGGGCGCGAGCCGGCGGCTCGGCAACTTTATCTTTAAAATCAACCTTCATCGCGCACTGGCCGTACTGGCCTTCGCCACCGTTCCACTGGCTGTACATAAAGTTGGCGCGGTCGCCGTTGACCTCGCCGACCGCCGGCTGCAGGTTATGCATGTCGCTTTCCATCTTGCGGTATTCCGGATCTTTAGCGCAGTTTTTGCGCCCGCCGTCCTGCCAGCACTGACGCTGATGGCCAAACTGCCATGCGGGAACCACATGCTCCCACTCGACCCGGCTGGCGCGATTTTCATTTTTACGCACTTTATAGCCACAAGATTCCAGGTCGATAACCCCCTTTTTTCCCTGCCAGTTGATTTTACAGCCGCAGTAGAAATCGCCGGGGGCGTCGGCATTGACCTTGACCCCAGCGGTCTTGGCCTGAGAAAAACTGTTGATTCCTTCCGCTGCAAGCGGGGCGCATACCGCCGCGCTGAGAAACGCGGCAGCAAAAATATGAATACGGGACATCGTTAACTCCGTGTCAAAACGAGCCCGCAACGTATCGAATGTGATTGCCAGACGCAATCAGTCAGATCAGAAAATTTCCAGTTATTTCCGGAGATTACTTTTCCGCCACCAGAACATCTCCGCAGCGCACGCAGCGATAGGTGGCCTCCCCGCGCATCACGCGATTATGGCGGCGGACGGTAAGCTTGTGCTGCTGGCACTGGCAGCGGTAGGGGAAGGTATTTTTACGCACTGAATCGAGTTCGAAACGATGGGTGCGCAGAGCAGGAACGCCCAGCACGCTTTCCATCATCCATTTCCACTCTTTGCCGTGCGGCGCCACGCGGCCAAAATGCTTCCATACCAGCAGGTGGGCCAGCTCGTGCGGCACGACTTCATCAATAAACGCCTGCTGGTTTTCCAGCAGCAGCACCGGGTTAAGGCGGATTTCATTTTTCTCCAGCCAGGCGGTACCGGCGGAGGTTCCCCGCTGCTGATAAACCAGCACCGGTTCAGGGTAATGTCGTCCCAGCTTGAGGTTCGCTTTGGCAAGATTTTCCCGCAGGCTGCGCATAACGGCCTGTTGGAGGGCAATGGGAATTCGGGGTGTTTTCATAGCGCCAGAGGATAG
The DNA here is from genome assembly GCF_964241505.1 of Klebsiella sp. Q11. Lineage (NCBI taxonomy): Bacteria > Pseudomonadati > Pseudomonadota > Gammaproteobacteria > Enterobacterales > Enterobacteriaceae > Klebsiella > Klebsiella sp. Q11. Next base: position 17,439 of record NZ_CAXSXW010000009.1, on the reverse strand, counting down.
TGCGGCGGGATGAGGAGAGCAAGAAGAAGCTTCCTCCCGGGAGGGAGGAAGCGGGTTAGTCTAGTCGCGCGCGCCGATTTCGCGCAGCTTACGGCCTTTCATCAGGTTACGTTCGATATGTTCCAGCGAAACGTTTTTGGTTTCCGGGATCAGCCACAGGGTCAGGAAGATGAACAGGATGTTCAGGCCGCCATAGACCCAGAAGGTGTTGGCGCTGCCCAGCGAGTTCAGCATGGTCAGGAAGGTCGCGCCGACGATCATGTTGGCAATCCAGTTGGTGGCCGTTGAGCAGGTGATACCGAAATCACGCCCTTTCAGCGGCTGGATTTCGGAGCACAGCACCCAAATCAGCGGGCCGGCGCTCATCGCAAAGCCAACGATAAACATCAGCAGCATCAGGACGGCAAAGTACTGCGCCGTGGCGGAGTGAATGCCGATATGCATCATGCTGCCCAGTACGCCCATGCCGAGCGCCATAACGATAAAGCCGAGGATCAGCGTCGGCTTACGGCCCCAGCGGTCAACCAGTCCGATGGCGATAAAGGTCGCCAGAACGTTGGTCAGCCCCACGATGACGGTTCCCCACATCTGTTCGGTGGTGTTGGTATAGCCCGCCAGTTCAAAAATCTTCGGCGCGTAGTACATGATGACGTTCATACCGGTGAACTGTTGCATCACCTGCAGCAGGACGCCGAGGAATACCGCACGGCGGAAGTTACTATTTTCTTTAAACAGCGACCAGCCGGACTGTTTTACCTTCAGGCTTTCGCGGATCTCATCCAGCTCGCGTTTCGCTTCAGCGCTGGTGTCGCGCAGGCGCAGCAGGACGCGTTCGGCGTCGACAAAGCGGCGCTTAGCGGCAAACCAGCGCGGGCTGTCAGGCAGGAAAACCACGCCAATCAGCAACAGCACCGCCGGGATAATAATCACCCCGAGCATCCAGCGCCAGGCGCCGCTGTAGCTGAATGCCGTATCGGAAAGATAGGCGCCGAGAATACCAATGGTAATCATCAGCTGATACATCGAAATCATGCTGCCGCGGATTTTTTCCGGGGCGATTTCAGACAGATACAGCGGGGCGGTGTAGGAGGCGACGCCCACGGCAAGGCCGAGCAGCACGCGAGAGAGCAGCAGCACTTCCACGTTCGGTGCGGCGGCGGAGAACAGCGAGCCGGCAACGAACAGGATGGCGCCAATCATCAGGCTTTTTTTACGCCCGAGTTTGAAGGAGAGCCAGCCGCTGCCCACCGCGCCGACGGCGGCGCCGAACATCATAGAGCTGACCACCCACTCCTGAGTGTGGGCGCTTATCTGGAACTCGTTGGCAATAAAGGGTAAGGCACCCGCAATAACACCGATATCAAGGCCGAACAGCAGGCCAGCCAGTGCGGCGAGGAAACAGACAAAGAACGTCATCGTCTTGTTGGAACGCCCTTGTTTTTTGTTGTCAGGCATAACGCCCTCCGGTTGAGTTATTGATCTTGTCGATGCGTAGGGTAGGTAAATACGTCGTAAAAAAATGTGATAGTAATCACGGCTGTGTAATCGGTTACACTAGAGTAAAGAAACGTAATGACTATAAACGCATTTAAATCAGTATATTAATTAAGTTTAGCTCAAGAAATTAAAAGCGCTAATCGGACTTTACTGAAATATTGTGTAACAAAGTGAAGTCTTATTACATTTTGCATGCAATAACGGAAAAGGTTTGCTCTGCATATGATGTAATCGCTTCCATAATAGGCATGTTGCAGGCGGTATGCCGGGCGGCTGAGGGGCGTAAAATAAAAAGGCCAGCGCGAGGCTGGCCTTGAAAGCGGGGAGAGCGGCGTCTTATTTCAGACCGGACGCTTCGCGCAGCTGGGCCGCTTTGTCGGTTTTTTCCCACGGGAAATGCTCGCGGCCAAAGTGGCCGTATGCCGCCGTCTCTTTGTAGATCGGGTGCAGCAGATCCAGCATCTGAATCAGGCCATACGGACGCAGGTCAAAGAACTCGCGCACCAGCAGGGTCAGCTGCTCAGAAGGCACTTTTTCGGTACCGAAGGTTTCAACCATGATTGAAGTTGGCTCCGCCACGCCGATGGCGTAGGAAACCTGGATTTCGCAACGATCGGCCAGGCCGGCGGCAACGATGTTTTTCGCCACATAGCGCGCCGCGTAGGCCGCAGAACGGTCCACTTTAGACGGATCTTTACCGGAGAACGCGCCGCCGCCGTGACGAGCCATGCCGCCGTAGGTATCAACGATGATTTTACGCCCGGTCAGGCCGCAGTCGCCCATGGGGCCGCCGATAACAAAACGGCCGGTTGGGTTGATAAAGAATTTGGTTGCGCTGTTCAGCCACTCGGTCGGCAGAACCGGTTTGATGATCTCTTCCATCACCGCTTCCTGCAGCGATTTCTGATCGATGCTCTCGGCGTGCTGTGTGGAGAGAACGACCGCATCAATACCGACAACTTTGCCGTCGTCGTACTGGAAGGTGACCTGGCTTTTCGCATCCGGGCGCAGCCACGGCAGGGTGCCGTTTTTACGCACTTCAGCCTGACGCTGCACCAGACGGTGCGCATAGGTGATCGGCGCAGGCATCAGCACGTCGGTTTCGTTAGTGGCGTAGCCAAACATCAGGCCCTGGTCGCCCGCGCCCTGTTCCAGCGGATCGGCACGGTCAACGCCCTGGTTGATGTCCGGAGACTGTTTACCGATGGCGCTCAGCACCGCGCAGGAGTTGGCGTCAAAGCCCATATCGGAATGCACGTAGCCAATTTCACGGACCGTGTTGCGGGTGATCTCTTCGATATCAACCCATGCGCTGGTGGTGATTTCACCACCGACCAGAACCATACCGGTTTTGACGTAGGTTTCACATGCTACGCGCGCTTTCGGATCCTGTTCGAGGATCGCATCCAGCACGGCGTCGGAGATTTGGTCAGCAATTTTGTCGGGATGCCCTTCTGATACGGACTCTGACGTAAAGAGGTGTTTTGCCATGTTTTATTTCACCTGTGGACGATTCGGGTAGCTCATACTGTTGTGTAGAATGGCTTTGACGGATGACTCTACCAAAGCTTGCAGGTAGTGACACGAGCAGTCTGAGTGTTAATCAGTATAGATGGATTAACTTCTGGACGGCTATTTTAGGGCAGTTCTTGACCCCATTTCCAGCCTTTTTTGATATTCGTCGCATTTATAGAAAAAGGGCGGTGGCAATTTTTCCTGACAATACCCGGCAACGCGCATATTTTTATTTTGCTTTTTACCCCGCTTCTCGGTATAAAACGCCGCGCGCGGCTCATTAAAACAGCGTACGAGCACTCACCTCGTGACGCCACTTCCAGCCGGGTTAAGCAGTCTCTATTGACAGAGTCCCGCAGCGGCGTTTTCGCTGGCTGTCCGGAACCTATAGCTTTGGCTTGTCGCTGGCCCGACTCGGGGCAGTGTGGAGGTGATACCAGATAATGAACCCACGTTTTTCGCCTGATTCGTCGCGTCGTTCCGTCGCGCGTCACTACTCCTCAATCCGCATCTCTCTCATGCAAACCAGCCGATGTTCTACCCATCTCGGCGCTTCTCAGGATTCCCGGGCCGGCAGGCTGCTGGAAAACTGAACAAGGGCGCTCTTGCGATAGCAAGGGTTTTCTCGTGGTTTCTCCGGACTGTCATACTCCGTTCGGGTACGTGTTTTACGATGATATGAATAAGAAACCGGTCGCTCAGCCGCAAGACCAGCACTATCTACTGGGATTTCGGACTGTTTATGGGTTGTTATCGCTTCTTCGGATTGCGATAGTAGTCAACTGTTTTACACTTGTTACTAAATTTGAGGTTCGCTATGTCTGACGACATGTCTTTATCTTCGCCTTCGTCAGCAGGCGATCACGGTGTACTACGTTCCATGCAGGAGGTTGCGATGAGCTCCCAGGAAGCCAGCAAGATGCTACGTACTTACAATATTGCCTGGTGGGGTAATAACTACTACGACGTTAACGAACTGGGCCATATTAGCGTCTGCCCGGATCCTGACGTCCCGGAAGCGCGCGTTGACCTTGCCGAGCTGGTGAAAGCGCGTGAAGCTCAGGGGCAGCGCCTGCCTGCGCTGTTCTGCTTCCCGCAGATTTTGCAGCACCGCCTGCGTTCGATTAACGCCGCCTTTAAACGCGCGCGCGAATCTTATGGCTATAACGGTGACTACTTCCTGGTTTATCCGATCAAGGTTAACCAGCATCGTCGCGTGATTGAATCGCTGATCCACTCCGGCGAGCCGCTGGGCCTGGAAGCCGGCTCCAAGGCCGAGCTGATGGCGGTACTGGCGCACGCCGGTATGACCCGCAGCGTGATTGTCTGTAACGGTTATAAAGACCGTGAATATATCCGCCTGGCGCTGGTGGGCGAAAAGATGGGCCACAAGGTCTATCTGGTCATCGAGAAAATGTCCGAAATCGCCATCGTGCTGGAAGAGGCCGAGCGGCTGAACGTGGTGCCGCGTCTCGGCGTGCGCGCGCGTCTGGCTTCGCAGGGCTCCGGTAAGTGGCAGTCCTCCGGCGGCGAAAAGTCCAAATTTGGCCTCGCGGCGACCCAGGTTCTGCAGCTGGTTGAAATTCTGCGCTCAGCCGGGCATCTGGACAGCCTGCAGCTGCTGCACTTCCACCTTGGCTCGCAGATGGCCAATATTCGCGATATCGCCACCGGCGTGCGTGAATCGTCGCGTTTCTACGTTGAGCTGCACAAGCTGGGCGTGAATATTCAGTGCTTCGACGTTGGCGGCGGTCTCGGCGTCGACTATGAAGGGACCCGTTCGCAGTCCGACTGCTCGGTGAACTATGGCCTGAACGAATACGCCAACAACATCATCTGGGCGATTGGCGATGCCTGTGAAGAGAACGGCCTGCCGCACCCGACGGTGATCACCGAATCCGGCCGCGCGGTCACGGCGCACCACACCGTGCTGGTATCGAATATTATCGGCGTTGAGCGTAACGAATATACCGAGGCGACCCCGCCCGCGGAAGACGCCGCGCGTCCGCTGCAAAGCATGTGGGAAACCTGGCAGGAGATGCAGGAAACCGGCAATCGCCGCTCGCTGCGCGAATGGCTGCACGACAGCCAGATGGATCTGCACGATATTCATATCGGCTACTCCTCCGGCACCTTTAATCTTCAGGAGCGCGCCTGGGCCGAGCAGCTGTATCTCAATATGTGCCATGAAGTGCAGAAACAGCTCGATCCCAGCAACCGCGCGCATCGCCCGATTATCGACGAACTGCAGGAGCGTATGGCGGATAAGATCTACGTCAACTTCTCCCTGTTCCAGTCGATGCCGGACGCCTGGGGTATCGATCAGCTATTCCCGGTGATGCCGCTGGAAGGGCTGAATATGGTGCCGGAACGCCGCGCGGTGCTGCTGGATATCACCTGCGACTCCGACGGCGCGATTGACCACTATGTGGATGGCGACGGTATTGCGACCACCATGCCGATGCCGGAATACGATCCGGATAACCCGCCGATGCTGGGCTTCTTTATGGTAGGCGCCTATCAGGAGATCCTCGGCAATATGCACAACCTGTTCGGCGATACGGAAGCCGTCGACGTGTTTGTCTTCCCTGACGGCAGCGTCGAAGTGGAGCTGTCTGATGAAGGGGATACCGTCGCGGATATGCTGCAGTACGTGCAGCTCGATCCGAACACGCTGTTGACCCAGTTCCGCGATCAGGTGAAAAAGACCGATCTCGACGCTGACCTGCAGCAGCAGTTCCTTGAAGAGTTCGAGGCCGGTTTATACGGCTACACTTATCTGGAAGACGAGTGATCTATGCCCTCTCCGTAGCGGAGAGGGAAGAGGGAGAGAGAGGCCTGGTTCACCACTTGCCAGACTCACTTGAACGCGTAGACATTTACGGCGATAATTCGCCCAACTAAGCAGTAAACTCATTCAAACCCTTCCTCGTCGGGCCTAACGACGCGGAAGGGTTTTTTTATATTTGTATTTCAATACAACGACTGTAAAAGAGGTCATACCCATGAGCACCTTAGGTCATCAATACGATAACTCCCTGGTATCCAACGCATTTGGTTTTCTGCGTCTACCGATGAATTTCATGCCGTACGACAGCGATGCGGACTGGGTCATCACCGGCGTACCGTTTGATATGGCGACCTCCGGACGCGCGGGCGGCCGTCATGGCCCGGCGGCAATCCGCCAGGTGTCGACGAACCTTGCGTGGGAGCACAACCGCTTCCCGTGGAATTTTGACATGCGCGAGCGCCTGAACGTCGTGGACTGCGGCGATCTGGTTTACGCCTTCGGCGACGCGCGTGAAATGAGTGAAAAGCTGCAGGCCCACGCGGAAAAACTGCTGGCGGCAGGAAAACGCATGCTCTCTTTTGGCGGCGACCATTTTGTGACGCTGCCGCTGCTGCGCGCTCACGCGAAGCACTTTGGCAAAATGGCGCTGGTGCATTTCGACGCCCATACCGATACCTACGCCAATGGCTGCGAATTTGACCACGGCACCATGTTCTACACCGCGCCGAACGAAGGCCTGATCGATCCGAATCATTCGGTGCAGATCGGTATCCGTACCGAGTTTGATAAAGACAACGGCTTCACGGTGCTGGATGCGGGCCAGGTTAACGATCGCAGCGTTGACGATGTGATTGCGCAGGTGAAACAGATCGTCGGCGATATGCCGGTGTACCTGACCTTTGATATCGACTGCCTGGATCCGGCGTTTGCCCCGGGTACCGGTACGCCGGTGATTGGCGGCCTGACTTCCGATCGTGCGATCAAGCTGGTGCGCGGCCTGAAGGATCTGAACATCGTCGGCATGGACGTGGTGGAAGTCGCTCCGGCCTACGACCAGTCCGAAATCACCGCCCTGGCGGCGGCGACGCTAGCGCTGGAAATGCTCTACATTCAGGCGGCGAAAAAAGGCGAGTAATCAGGTCGCTCACAGCGTGCGTTTTCCTCGAACGACCTGGAGGCGCAGTGCTTGCACCGGCCTAAGAATAAGTGCAGGTTGTGTTGCCGGGTAAGGTGTGAGCCGCTACCCGGCATACCGATAAGCTCCCCCAATTCTGTTTGTTATGCCACTTGGGGAGCCGGGGCTTACTTAATCCCGTCGGCCTTCATGCGATCGCGGATATGCTGAGCGCGGGCTTCCGATGCCGGGTGGTCATCAAACATGGAGCTTTGGCGTCCGGCTTCCAGCTGCGCCAGCTTCTCGAAGCTGGTGGCAAGTCCTGCCGGATTAATGCCGCGCTTGCGCAGCAGATCGTACGAGTAGTCGTCCGCTTCCGATTCCTGACGCTGGGAGAACTGCGAGTTCACCAGCTTCTCGCCCAGATCGCCCAGCTGCGACTGCGACAGGCTGCCGACGATGCCGCCCGCGGAGGCCGCCGCCGCGCGTACCGCGTTGGTGCCCAGCGCTACCTGCATCCCTTTCTTCACGTGGCCCAGCGCGACGTGACCCATTTCGTGGCCGATAACCGCTTCGACTTCATTATCATTCATCAAATCCATCAGCCCGCTGTAAACGCGGATGCAGCCGTTAGCCATGGCGAAGGCGTTAACGTCTTTAGTTTGATACACCTTGTAGTTCACCGGCTGGCCGTTGATGTTGTCCCCCAGCGCGGCGGCGATTTTACTCAGGCGTTTGCTGTATTCACTGCTGGCAGGCGCGATAGTCGCTTTCGCATCCATCTCCTGACAGGCTTTGTCGCTTAAGGCTTTCACCTGCTCGTCGCTGAGTGAATAAGCCTGGAAAGCCTCCGCGCCGGAGCTAAGCAGGCCGTTGGAATCCATGTTCTGGCATCCGGTAAGCGTGGCTGCGATCCCAAGGGCAAGAAGAGCTGAGCGAATTTTCATTTTTTATCTTCCACAATCTTATGGTTATTTATCCGAAAAAACGGCGATGGCTGCCTGCCGTATCCTGTGCAAATTATAAATACTATATGAGAATGCGGGCGAGAGGATTACGCCGTAGCACAACGTGTTCCAGAGATTTCTTAAACGGCAAAAGGATGCTCCATGTACATGCTTTGCCGCTTAGGTTACATTGTTCACACTTTTTTCCGGCGTAGCCCAAAACGCGCTGTCGTCAAGTCGTTGCGGGCATGGCCTTCATTATCCGATCTGGAGTCAAAATGTCCTCACGTAAAGAGCTTGCTAACGCTATTCGTGCGCTGAGCATGGACGCAGTACAGAAAGCCAAATCCGGTCACCCGGGTGCCCCGATGGGTATGGCTGACATTGCCGAAGTCCTGTGGCGTGATTTCCTGAATCATAACCCGCAGAACCCGTCCTGGGCCGACCGCGACCGTTTTGTCCTGTCCAACGGCCACGGTTCCATGCTGATTTACAGCCTGCTGCACCTCACCGGTTATGATCTGCCGATTGAAGAGCTGAAGAACTTCCGTCAGCTGCACTCTAAAACCCCGGGTCACCCGGAAGTCGGCTACACCGCGGGCGTGGAAACCACCACCGGTCCGCTGGGGCAGGGTATTGCGAATGCGGTTGGTATGGCCATCGCGGAGAAAACTCTGGCGGCGCAGTTCAACCGCCCGGGCCACGACATTGTTGACCACTTCACCTACGCGTTCATGGGCGACGGCTGCATGATGGAAGGTATCTCTCACGAGGTATGCTCCCTGGCCGGTACCCTGAAACTGGGCAAGCTGGTGGCGTTCTATGACGACAACGGCATCTCTATCGACGGTCACGTGGAAGGCTGGTTCACCGATGACACCGCGAAGCGTTTTGAAGCCTACGGCTGGCACGTGGTGCGCGGCGTTGACGGTCACGATGCTGACTCGATTAAACGCGCGGTAGAAGAAGCGCGTGCGGTCACCGACAAACCGTCCCTGCTGATGTGCAAAACCATCATCGGTTTCGGTTCGCCGAACAAAGCCGGTACCCACGACTCCCACGGCGCGCCGCTGGGCGACGCGGAAATCGCGCTGACCCGCGAAGCGCTCGGCTGGAAACACCCGGCGTTTGAAATCCCGTCTGAAATCTATGCCCAGTGGGATGCCAAAGAAGCCGGCCAGGCGAAAGAGTCCGCGTGGAACGAGAAATTCGCTGCCTACGCCAGAGCCTTCCCGCAGGAAGCTGCCGAGTTTACCCGCCGTATGAAAGGCGAGATGCCGGCTGATTTCGACGCGAAAGCGAACGAATTCATCGCGAAGCTGCAGGCTAACCCGGCGAAAATCGCCAGCCGTAAAGCGTCCCAGAACGCCATTGAAGCTTTCGGCCCGCTGCTGCCTGAGTTCCTCGGCGGCTCCGCTGACCTGGCGCCAAGTAACCTGACCCTGTGGTCCGGCTCTAAGGCCATCAACGAAGACGCTGCCGGTAACTATATCCACTACGGCGTGCGTGAATTCGGTATGACCGCGATTGCCAACGGCATCGCCCTGCACGGCGGTTTCCTGCCGTACACCTCCACCTTCCTGATGTTCGTCGAGTACGCGCGTAACGCGGTACGTATGGCGGCGCTGATGAAACAGCGTCAGGTGATGGTCTACACCCACGACTCCATCGGTCTGGGCGAAGACGGCCCGACGCACCAGCCGGTTGAGCAGGTGGCTTCCCTGCGCGTCACGCCGAACATGTCCACATGGCGTCCGTGCGACCAGGTAGAATCCGCCATCGCGTGGAAATACGGCGTAGAGCGTCAGGACGGCCCGACCGCGCTGATCCTCTCCCGTCAGAACCTGGCGCAGCAGGAGCGTACCGAAGAGCAGCTGGCGAACGTCGCCCGCGGCGGCTACGTGCTGAAAGACTGCGCGGGACAGCCGGAGCTGATCTTCATCGCCACCGGTTCTGAAGTGGAGCTGGCGGTTGCCGCTTACGAAAAACTGACTGCCGAAGGCGTGAAGGCGCGCGTGGTTTCCATGCCGTCCACCGACGCGTTCGACAAGCAGGATGCCGCTTACCGTGAAGCCGTGCTGCCGAAAGCCGTCTCTGCGCGCGTGGCCATCGAAGCGGGTATCGCCGACTACTGGTTCAAATACGTGGGCCTGAACGGCGCGATCGTTGGCATGACCACCTTCGGTGAGTCTGCGCCGGCGGAGCAGCTGTTTGAAGAGTTTGGCTTCACCGTGGACAACGTGGTCGCGAAAGCGAAAGCACTGCTGTAGTTCTTTTACCGCCTCCGGGCTACGGGCCAGCGCGGTCGGGTAGCCCGGACAGGTGCGTAGCACCGCCTCCGGGTAAAAACTCTGGCTACCGCCGTAAAAAACGGGTCGCTCTGGCGGCCCGTTTCTTTTTCAGACCATCCTCAGCACCCTGCCTTTTTCCAGAAGCACCCGGCGGGAAAAGTGCCGCCGTGTAAACGCCTCATCGTGGCTGATGGCCACTACGCTGGTCCCTCTTTTGCGGCAAACCGCCAGCCACGCTTCAAATATTGCCAGCCAGTGCTGGTCAAAATCGCGGCTGGGTTCGTCAAGCAGCAATATTTCTGGCGCCATGGCTTCCAGAGAGGCGACGGCGACCATCCTGCGTTGGGCGGTATGTAAATCCAGCGGATGCGCGTCGGCTACGCTCTCCAGCCGGCATAATTTCAGCGCCGCCGCGGTGCGTTGCGCAACCTCCGCAGGAGGCAATTTCTGGAGCCGCAGCCCAAAGGCGACCTCTTCCGCGACTTTGCTGTGGAAGAGCTGATTTTCGGCCTCCTGAAACAGCACGCCGATGATATTGGCGCGTTGACGGTTTTTGTATTGCGCAATCGGCTTATCCAGCAAATTGACGCTACCGGACGTGGCGGGTAGCAGTCCGGCCATCACCCGCAGCAGGGTGGATTTCCCCGCGCCGTTATCGCCGGTGAGCGCCAGCCATTCCCCCTGGCCGAGCGCCAGCGAGATATTTTGCAAACAGTCAGCCGTCGCGCCGGGCCAGCGCCAGGTCACCTGATTCAACGTTAGCATAGCGGGGAAAGCGCTCCATCGTGCAGTCGCCATCCTTGCTGACACCAGGCAAGAAAAGGCGAAGGGGGGCGTTCAAAAAGGATAATCAACGAACGCTGCGCCAGCGCCCAGTGCCCCAGACGCTCCAGAAGCATAGCGCTTGCCTGTGCCGTCAGGCGGCTAAAGGCTTCGTCAAGGATCAGTAGCGTTGGCTGCATAGCCAGCGCGCAGGCGATCGCCACCCGCTGGGTTTCTCCCCCGGATAGGGTGGAGGGGTGGCGATGTCGTAACGTCTGGCATGCCGTCAGCGTCAGTGCTTCGTCAATACGGCGCATAATCTCCTCTTCGCTGAGGCAGAGATTTTCAGGGCCAAAAGCGACCTCTTCTTCGACGCTGAAGGTACAGCCGGAAAGCTGGAGATAGGGTGATTGCTGGACCAGCTGGATGGTCTGCGCCCGTTCGACCAGCGATTGCTGGCCGATGGGGATACCAAGCAGGGTGCCTTTACCTTCGATATCGCCGGGCAGAAAATCCGGATACCAGCCCGCCATAATCTGCGCCAGAGTGCTTTTCCCGCTGCCGCTATCGCCAAAAATCGCCACCATGCCGGGCTGCGAATAATGGAAATCAAAGCATGCCGCAGATCGCGCCGCCTGGGTCGGGTGGTAGCGGAATTGTTCTAACGTAACCATAGCCAGGCTCCAGCTTCAGCAACCATCGCCAGCAGCATGCCGTAACGCGCCAGACGTTGTAAGGCGCTGTCTTTCGGCGCCCAAAGCGTGGTGCGCCGACGATGTAAACGAAATGCCCGCATATCCAGCGCCGCTCCGCGTATCGCCAGATCGTTAAGCGCGTTGTGGGTCAGAGGGATAATGAGCGCAGGCATAGCGCGCAGCCGCTGATAGCCGTTCTCGTCCAGCGGTACGCCGCGGGCGCGTTGGGCCTCGTGGATAATCGTCAGCTGGCGCTTTAGCTGTTCGACAACCAGCAGCGGGCCAGCGAACAGATAAGCGACGCCCGGCGGCAGGCGTGAAGCAAACAGGGCGCGAATAAAGCGCTGTACCGGTACGTACTCCATCCACAGCTGTGACGTTGAAACAATCGCCAGAATTCTCAGCCACAGCGTGATGGCGCTGGCCCAGCGCTGCGGGTCGCGGGGGTGGCCGCTCAGCCACTGGGTAAACCAGCCGCCGTGGACCAGCCACAGGCCAATGCCCAGCGAGAAGAGGAGCCAGGCGACGTATTTTGCCCGCCGCCGCGTCGCCCTGAACAGCAGCAAGCTGAGAAACGCCGCTGCGCTATAAACCGGCAGCGCCGTCTCTGAGGGCAGCAGCAGCGTAGTCGCCGCCGCCAGCGCCCAGAGGGTTAATGACGTAAAAGGGTGCATTAGCGTACGGCAGACATCGCAGGAAACTGACGCAGCGTGCGCAGCGGCAGCTGGCGCAGCAGGATCCAGACGATAATTGCGGTAAGGATTTTATCCACCAGATTAGCGCCTAAGACGGTAATCGCCACCGATTCCAGCAGATTCTGACCTGCCGAATGGATCCAGGCGACGAACAGATCCGCGCCGCTGCCCGTCACGCCGCCGAACAGCGCCGTACGCAGCGGTACGGCGACCGCGGTCACGGCGAGGGTAATGACAACGCCGCTAATGACCACCTTCGGTAAGGTGCGGAACCATCCCGCGCGCGCCAGCCATCCGGCGACCAGACCAATCACCATCGCCACCGGCGCAAAGGCGGCGGCAATCGGATCGGTCAGCAGCCCCCACAGGAGGTTGGTCAGTAACCCGGTCAACATGCCAATGACCGGGCCGAGTAAAACCGCGCTGATTAAGGTGCCGATCGAATCGAGAAAGATGGGAAGCTTTAACAGACTGATGAGCTGTCCGCCGATCATATTGATGGCGACGGCGATCGCAATCAGCACCAGGGACTGGCTGGTAAATTGGCGACGAGCCATAGAAACCTCTTTAAGGGGAAAATTTATCGGGATGAAATGACCAGTTCGTCATAGCCGGAAACCGCGCACGGCTGACGGCTAAACGCCAGGGAGGTCAGTTCGCCTATCACCAGCTCAAGGGTGGTGCGGACGGTACAGCCGGGCATCATATGGCCGCCGAGCATGGCGCCTTGCGGATCGGATATCGCTAAATGGAGATGTTCACCTTGCCATTCCAGCGTGCCGTTCAGGGAGATAACCTCATAGGTTCCGGTCAAAAAAGTGGTTTCATCCTGGCCGGCAAAACGTAATGCCGCATGGCTTAAGCTGCCGGTACAGCCGGCTATCCAGGCAGCCTGAATCTGTTGCTCTTGTATGAAGGCGCGCAGGCGTGAAAAAACCTCATCGCCCGGAAGTAAGCGAAGCGCATAGTAACGAGCCGCAGAGGGCTGCAAGTGGGGGATTGTCATTTTTTCGAGGGACTCCGAGACTCGGACGTAACGGTCATCATATCGCCGCTATACGGTATAGTTTCTGATATAAATCAGTGTTTGCCGCCCGGCAACGAAAAGATTTTGCTACGCTTATTCGTCATTGTGGAATAGGGAATAAATTCCGCGGCAGAGAGGGTAAAAGTGTGATGTAAGTCAGATAAATGGTTTCTCCGGCTGGACAATCATTCCTTTTATTCCTTGTTTGGCTTATTCTAGCTGAAGCGTTTCAGTCGTCTAAATGTTCGACAATTAATCAATCAGTCGCAGTTTGCGACAGGTAAGGTTTCCCTTAGAGCGTTGCTGCATTACTCTGTCAGCCACCTCATATCATGGATAGCCTTGCAGGAGACCTATGACCATACGCATTGCGATTAATGGCTTCGGTCGCATCGGGCGTAACGTGGTTCGTGCTTTGTATGAATCCGGGCGTCGTGCGGAAATTACCGTGGTGGCAATCAATGAACTGGCGGATGCTGCCGGCATCGCGCATTTATTGAAATATGACACCAGCCATGGGCGCTTTGCCTGGGATGTACGTCAGGAGAGAGAGCAGCTGTTTGTTGGCGACGATGCCATTCGTCTTCTGCATGAATCTTCCCTTGAGGCGTTGCCCTGGCGGGAACTGGCGGTTGATGTGGTGCTTGACTGTACCGGCGTTTACGGCAGCCGCGAGCATGGCGAAGCCCATCTTCAGGCCGGCGCCAGAAAAGTGCTTTTTTCACACCCTGGCGGTAACGACCTCGACGCGACGATCGTTTTTGGCGTAAACCATGCTGAGCTCAGAACCGAGCACCGTATCGTCTCCAACGCCTCCTGCACCACCAACTGCATTATTCCGGTCATTAAGCTGTTAGATGATGCCTACGGCATAGAGTCAGGAACGGTAACCACGATCCACTCATCAATGAACGATCAGCAGGTCATTGATTCCTGGCATCCGGATTTACGCAGGACGCGAGCGGCCAGCCAATCAATCATCCCGGTTGATACTAAGCTTGCTGCGGGGATCACGCGTTTTTTCCCTCAGTTTAACGATCGCTTTGAAGCGATCGCGGTTCGTGTACCGACGATTAATGTGACGGCGATCGACCTTAGCGTAACGGTGAAAAAACCGGTAAAAGCAAGTGAAGTCAACCAGTTGCTGCAAAAAGCAGCACTGGGTGCATTTCATGGTATAGTTGACTATACGGAATTGCCGTTAGTCTCGATAGATTTCAACCACGATCCCCATAGCGCCATTGTCGATGGCACGCAAACGCGGGTAAGTGGCGCGCATTTGATCAAAACGCTGGTCTGGTGCGATAACGAATGGGGCTTTGCTAACCGGATGCTCGACAGCACGTTAGCGATGGCCGCACAAGGTTTCAGGTAAGGCGCTCCGGCGCCTGCAAAACTTTATCAAGAATCAACGAGAGGATTCACCATGTCTGTAATTAAGATGACCGATCTGGATCTGGCTGGTAAACGCGTTTTTATCCGTGCGGATCTGAACGTACCGGTTAAAGAAGGGAAAGTAACCAGCGACGCGCGTATCCGTGCTTCTCTGCCGACCATCGAACTGGCCCTGAAACAGGGTGCGAAAGTGATGGTCACTTCCCACCTGGGTCGTCCTACCGAAGGCGAGTACAACGAAGAATTCTCTCTGCTGCCGGTTGTTAACTATCTGAAAGACAAACTGTCTAACCCGGTACGTCTGGTTAAAGATTACCTGGACGGCGTTGAAGTCGCTGCCGGTGAGCTGGTGGTTCTGGAAAACGTTCGCTTTAACAAAGGCGAGAAGAAAGACGACGAAGCGCTGGCGAAAAAATACGCTGCGCTGTGCGATGTATTCGTCATGGACGCGTTCGGTACCGCTCACCGCGCGCAGGCTTCTACTCACGGTATCGGCAAATTCGCTGACGTCGCTTGTGCAGGTCCGCTGCTGGCCGCTGAGCTGGACGCCCTGGGTAAAGCGCTAAAAGAACCGGCTCGTCCGATGGTCGCTATCGTGGGTGGTTCTAAAGTTTCTACCAAACTGACCGTTCTGGACTCCCTGTCTAAAATCGCTGACCAGCTGATCGTCGGCGGCGGCATCGCCAACACCTTCGTTGCCGCTCAGGGCCACAACGTCGGTAAGTCCCTGTACGAAGCCGATCTGGTTGACGAAGCGAAACGCCTGCTGACTACCTGCGATATCCCGGTTCCGACTGACGTTCGCGTGGCAACCGAGTTCTCTGAAACCGCAACCGCTACCCTGAAATCTGTTAACGACATCAAAGATGAAGAGCAGATTCTGGACCTGGGCGATGCTTCCGCAGAGAAACTGGCTGAAATTCTGAAAAACGCGAAAACCATCCTGTGGAACGGCCCGGTCGGCGTGTTCGAATTCCCGAACTTCCGCAAAGGTACTGAAATCGTGGCTAACGCCATCGCAGACAGCGAAGCGTTCTCCATCGCAGGCGGCGGCGACACCCTGGCAGCAATCGACCTGTTCGGCATTGCTGACAAAATCTCCTACATCTCCACCGGCGGCGGCGCATTCCTCGAATTCGTGGAAGGTAAAGTTCTGCCGGCAGTAGCCATGCTCGAAGAGCGCGCTAAGCAGTAATTCAGTTCAGGCGGGGAGACCCGCCTGTTTTTCAGCGCGCGTAAAAGCTCGCGAACCTTCTTCAACGGTCGAAGATACAGATACAGGACTACGTAACATGTCTAAAATTTTTGATTTCGTAAAACCGGGCGTCATCACTGGCGACGACGTTCAGAAAGTGTTCCAGGTAGCTAAAGAAAACAACTTTGCTCTGCCAGCGGTAAACTGCGTGGGTACTGATTCCATCAACGCCGTTCTGGAAGCAGCTGCAAAAGTTCGTTCTCCGGTTATCGTTCAGTTCTCTAACGGCGGCGCTGCGTTCATCGCGGGCAAAGGCGTGAAAACTGACGTTCCTCAGGGCGCAGCCATCCTGGGCGCTATCTCTGGCGCGCATCACGTGCATCAGATGGCTGAGCACTACGGTGTTCCGGTTATCCTGCACACTGACCACTGCGCTAAGAAACTGCTGCCGTGGATCGACGGTCTGCTCGACGCGGGTGAAAAACACTTCGCCGCAACCGGCAAACCGCTGTTCTCTTCTCACATGATCGACCTGTCTGAAGAGTCCCTGCACGAAAACATCGAGATCTGTTCTAAGTACCTGGCGCGTATGGCCAAAATGGACATGACTCTGGAAATCGAACTGGGCTGCACCGGCGGCGAAGAAGACGGCGTGGACAACAGCCACATGGACGCTTCTGCTCTGTACACCCAGCCGGAAGACGTTGATTACGCGTACACCGAGCTGAGCAAAATCAGCCCGCGTTTCACCATCGCCGCTTCCTTCGGTAACGTACACGGCGTTTACAAGCCGGGCAACGTGGTACTGACCCCGACTATCCTGCGCGACTCTCAGGAATACGTTTCTAAGAAACACAACCTGCCGCACAACAGCCTGAACTTCGTATTCCACGGTGGTTCCGGTTCTTCCGCTCAGGAAATCAAAGACTCCGTAAGCTACGGCGTGATCAAAATGAACATCGATACCGATACCCAATGGGCAACCTGGGACGGTATCCTGCAGTACTACAAAACTAACGAAGCTTACCTGCAGGGCCAGCTGGGCAACCCGAAAGGCGAAGACCAGCCGAACAAGAAATACTACGATCCGCGCGTATGGCTGCGCGCTGCACAGACGTCCATGGTGACCCGTCTGGAGCAGGCATTTAAAGAGCTGAACGCGATCGACGTTCTGTAATTTCGCATGCTGCTAGCGTAAGGAAGGAAAACGGCGTTTTCCTTCCTGGCCGGTATAAAAATGGCTTCCTACGGGAAGTAATGCCGATCAGTTAAGGATCGGTTGATCGATCCAGTGGCTGTGTAAAAATCCGGAAATGCTTACCCTTTTCCGGATTTTTTTATGCACATTGGACAGGCTCTTGATCTGGTATCCCGTTACGATTCTCTGCGTAACCCTCTGGCTTCTCTGGGCGATTATCTTGACCCGGAACTGATTTCCCGCTGCCTTGAAGAGTCCGGCACTGTCACGTTACGCAAACGGCGCCTTCCTCTGGAAATGATGGTCTGGTGCATTGT